>JBJTMN010000520.1:0-4724 GCA_046070545.1 Ferruginibacter sp. | reverse complement strand
TGTTTCCAAAGGGAGGCTTTTTTGGTATAGATCTGCTGTTCATCCGTTACATATAAAATAGTTTGCCTTCACAAAGATTATGATGTTTGCCGGCCTGATCTTATATTTTCAATAAGTTGTTTCAGCCTGTGCTGGTATCCCTTGGTGGTATCCACCTCACTTACTTCTATTGATCTTGCAAAATCCATGAATGTGCCTGTATGGTTTTCCCGCCGGCCTGACTTTACATTCACATGAATGAATTTTGTCCACATCAACGATTTAAGGTGCGTTTCCTGTTCATCCATCATCTGCATTTCTACAAGCAGGGAACCGGGTTCGGCCTTCAGTAGGGCGCTTTTTATGTTTACCTGTTCATTGTATGCGGCAGGCCGTATATAACTGATCTCGTGGCCGGCAACCAGCCAGCTTAGTCCTTGTTTATAAAAATCGGTGAGGTCCAGGCCGTACTCATTTTTCAGGTGGTCTTCCCTTGCATTTAACAGGTAATCGATATAGCGGCCATTGTTCAAATGCCCGAAGAGATCGCAATCTGTAAAGCGGATGGTATAGCGGGAGTGAGGTGTTTTGTTCATGGTGGTTACATTTACCGGGTTCGAAATTAGGAAAAAAGGTTGGTGAAGAAGTGGCAGCAGCAATTGTGAGACTGAGTCTGTAAACAAAGTGCCCGTCTGCGATAGTGACGGGTGTGGGCTACCCAAAAGTATGACTGGACGTGTAAGTGGAGTGTCAACTTTTCAAAGGTTGACACTCCACTGCGAATGCTATTTTACATACGGTGATCCTGCTGCATTCTTCACATATTTATTCAGCCACTGGTTCTGTTCCCAAAGCATATGCAGTATATTTTCTTTGGCTGCATAGCCGTGTGCTTCAAACGGAAGCTGAACAAAACGAACGGTGCCGCCGTGCCCTTTAATGGCATTGTACAGGCGTTCGCTTTGTATGGGAAAGGTACCGGGGTTATTATCGGCTTCGCCATGTATCATGAGCAGGGGTGTTTTAATTTTATCGGCATACATAAAGGGGCTCATGGCATTGTACACTTCGGGTGCCTGCCAGTAAGTGCGCTCTTCGTTTTGAAAACCAAAAGGAGTAAGGGTGCGGTTATAAGCGCCGCTTCGGGCAATGCCGGCCTTAAAGAGGCTGGTATGTGCCAGTAAATTGGCCGTCATGAAGGCGCCATAACTATGACCTCCAACGGCCACCCGGTTGCGGTCGCCAACACCCATCTCTGCAATTTTATCAATGGCTGCTTCGGCGCTCCAGGTAAGCTGGTCCACAAAATTATCGTTGGGTTGCTTATCGCCTTCGCCTACAATGGGAAACTCGGTATTGTCCATGATGGCATAACCCTGTGTTGCCCAGAATATGATGGAGCCGTAGCCTACTCTTGTAAAAGTATATTTGCTGCCACGCAGCTGTGCCGCATCGCTGGCGCTTTTAAATTCACGGGGGTAGGCCCACATCATCACCGGTAAAGGGCCGTCTTTTTCCTTGTTATATCCTTTTGGTAAATACAGGTCGGCGGCCAGGTCTACACCGTCTTTGCGTTTGTAGGTTATTTTTTGTTTGGTAATACCACGCAGGCCTGGCTGCGGGTCGGGGAATGCAGTGATGGCTTTTACAGAATTGTTTGAAAGATCACGCAAATAATAATTGGGTTGTTCTGTCTGCGATTGTTTGTTAGTAACAATGATCATTTTATCATAATCCAGTACATCGGTTACGGTTTCATAATAGGGTTCTTCGCAACGCCAGAGCTGTTTGGTTTCTTTGCTATTGATATCGAATGTATTTAAAAAAGGCAGATCACCTTTTGCAGAAGCACCTATGCCACGCATGACCAGTTGAGAACCGTTTACCAGTTTAACGGTGTTGCGGCCATATTTATTTTTTTCGGTAAGGGGGGTGCCGGGGTCGTTATAAGCATCATCAGTACTGCGGTCTATCAGTATTTCCATCCTGCCATCAGCAGTAAGCCTGCTCATTTTCTGGCGGTGTTTTCCCCTGGAACCTTCGGTAACGAAGAAAGAACCGTTTACAATATCGCTGACATTATACATGCGTTCGGCTGTTTTTACCAGTTCTTCAGGCGAACCTGTAAAAGGAGCTGCCAGTATGAATGCTGCATCATGATAATCCATTTTCTTTTTAATGAGGCCACTGTCCAATGGCTCGATCCATTGCAGGGTTGCGGGAGAATTGTCAAGCCATTTATAACCACGGGGAGCGTTCAATACATTATCGTTGCCGCGTGGTTCCAGTTCACTGCTGGGCAGTTTGGCAAGGGTTTTTACCGGGTTGCCGTTGATGTCTGTTATCATCATGCTGCTGTTGAAACCATAAGCGGTTACCAGGTAGCTGAAAGGTTTATCAATCCTTTGAACCAGCAAATATTTTTTATCGGGAGATGGTTCTATATTACTGTACATGGCCGGGTTTCCAATCTTAGTTTCAGCACCATTGGTATTTTTTACCAGTTGGGTGGTGGCGTAAAATTCAAACTGTGTTTCATCAAAAGGTGATTTGATCAGGTCCTGGAAAGTAGGACTGGCTGCAACCTTGCCTAAGTTTTGCTGTATTACAGGTCCTTTGGGTGCTATTGGTTTTTTGGGTGCCATAGCCAGTGGTTTGTTTACGGCAGTATACAACAAAGTGCTGTTATCTATCCAGTCAATTGCGCCCAGTACCAGGTTGACTGCTGCTTTATTTACTTTGGTTGCTTTATGTGCTTTGATATCTATCACATACAGATCAATTGCTGTGTTGGTGGTGTTGGTAAAAGCAGCTTTTTCTTCATTGGGGCTCCATTGCAGGTTACCGGCTTTTAAATTGGCCGGTAAACCGCTAACGGGAAATTCTTTACCGGTTGCCATTTCTTTGATCGTGATACCGGTGGTGTAGGCACTGCGGCTGGGACCGAAATTATCAGGGTTTATCCGCAGCCCTGCAATGCGTAACTCGGGCTGGGCAAGGTCTTCCACAGAGGGCATACTGCTGCGTTCCAGAATCAACATGTACTGACCCTTACTGTCGAAGCTTACACCGGGCGTGGGTTTGGCCATTACCAGGTCGTAAATTTCTTTGGGAGGTACCTGGTATTCAATGGCATCCTGGGCAAAGAGGTTGCCAGTGCATAATATCAATACGAACAGTAGGATCTTTTTCATGACTTTTTTATTAATGATGTTAAAATGATTTGTTATAAAATCAAAAGCTGTTACCAGATATTAATGTACAGCAATTAAATCTAAATAACAGCTTTTTTGATAAACGGTTTCCCCGGAATAATTACTTTACAAAAAAGTACCGCAGCATAAATTCATGTGCCGAATATCCTTTTTCAAATAAGCCAACAGGCGCCGTGTAGGCTTCGTAGGCATAATTGATGGATAACCTGTGCATGAATTTTACGCCGGCAAATAATGTATAAGCCTGTTTATAATGATAGCTTCCGCCAAAGTGAAACATGTCTTTGTGATACAGGGTAAGGCCGGCTTCGTAATCCACCGGAGCTTCCGGCTGGTATCGTACCTCTGCATGCGGCTGCAGGATATTGGCATCATCTGTTTTAATGTCGTAACTGATGGTTCCGCTGTATTGCCTGTACAGCCTGCCTTGTGGATTGCTGGCTGTCTTTATGAAATCCAGTTTAGGCTGTATCAGTTGTTTGGCAGCAAAGCCTATATTCAATGTATTTGAACGATAATAGATACCTGCATTTGCATCAGCCTTTAAAGTGCTGCCCGATGATGACAATAAGGGATCATTGGGAATGGCTTCAGCAATCTTGGATTTGTCTACCTTAAACTGAATTAACTGCCCGCCAATGCCGATCATGAGGCGTTTGTTATTATCATTGTCAAATTTTATACTGTAAGAAAGATTCAGTTCCCCGCCGGTGCGGCTGGTGGGGCCTGTTTTATCGGAGTATAAAACAATGCCCAGGCCGGTGTTCATTTTAGAAAAATAAGCATCACCAAATATAATGGCAGTGGTTGGCCCGCCATCGATGCCCTGCCACTGGCTGCGGTAGGCAGCACCAAAAGTTGCATAGCCATTGGCGCCCACTGCAGCGGGATTTGTTAAAAAGCTATGCTGCATATAATTACTGATCTTATATAATTGCTGTGCATTTGCATTCATGCTGCAGAGTGCAGTAATGCAAAAGAGTAAGCGGGTTTTTATTTTTATTGATTGCATGGTTTGAATATTTTGATGTTGCTGAATATTATCTTAAAATGGTTACGTTACCTTTTTTGAGTACGATATCGCCGTTCAGCAGTTCGTAATTGATAACATAATAATAAGTGCCATCCGGCAACGGTTTGCCCTTATAAGTACCGGCCCAGTCGTTTTTGTAATCCTGCGATTCAAAGACCTTGCTTCCGTAGCGGTTATAAACCAGTACGGTCGCTTTCCTTAAGCAGTTGCCATTTGTTATGAACCAGGTATCGTAAAAACCATCCTTGTTTGGCGTAAAGGCATTCATGGGCTTTACACAATAGGGCAGTACTTCAATGGTTACATTGGATGAGTTACTGCAACCCTGTGCATTGGTGATCTTTAAATTGTAGGTGGTGGTTACCACTGGTGTGGCAACCGGGGTTAAGATATTGGTTGCACTAAGGCCTGTTGGCGGAGTCCACAAATAAGTGCCTGCACTTCCGCTTCCCTGTAATGTTACAGAAGAACCTGCTAAAATGCTTGCTCCCGGCCCG
>JBJTMN010000519.1:0-15821 GCA_046070545.1 Ferruginibacter sp. | reverse complement strand
CACAAAGCCCGGTGCAGGCTTTAAGAAGTAACCAGCCTTTACTTGATAAAGAAATAGTAGCAGCTACACAATATATCTGGCAACCGCAGTTAACTTTTATGCCTTACGATGGCGAAACTAAGAAGCTGCCTACGTTCATCTGGACGATACAATCGCTGGATGCAAACCATAACCCGGTAACACAAACCGATGGCAGTGGCGAGGGAAGAAGTGAACCGGTTATCTTTTTTGTAAACCCGGATAAAAACAAGAAACCAGCTAAATAAAACTAAGCCGATGTAATCTTTGTCTTAGAGAATTAACAGGGGGAAAATATTTATTACTAACAACTCTTAAAAAATTTACCCGGCACTTCTTCAAGCATGGCTTCTATCTTTTTGGCGGCATTGGTAATTGAAAGTCCGCCAAGGTTGGTACAACGTAATGTGTGATGAATTTGATCGCCCACTGCTTTCATGGTTTCTATTACTTCATCCAACGGGATCAGTTGTTCGTAATTTGATAAGGCCATGTTGGCGCAGGATACTGCATTGGTTGCCGCCATTACATTTCTTCCCAGGCAAGGAGCTTCTACCCGGTTGCCAATGGGATCACAAATAATACCCAACGAATTTTGTAAGGCAAGCGATGAGGCTGCAATGGATTGCTGTAAGGTTCCACCCTTCATTTGCACAATGGCCGCCGCCGCCATACCACCACCCGATCCGGTCTCGGCCATACAACCACCAACTTCTGCTGCAAAAGTGGCATGTGCTGCAATAAACACACCGATCAAACCTGCAGATAACATTCCTTTTACCAATTCATCTTCGTGTAATTGCATGGAGTGTGCAGTGCCAAACAAAGCGCCCGGTAAAGCTCCGCAGCTGCCGGCAGTAGGTGCCGCAACAATAACGCCCATCGAACTTTTCACTTCCATCATGGCGCTTACATACATGATGATGCGGTTGTTGGTTTCACCACTTATTAATTTATTCGCTTCCCAGTTTTCTTTGAACTGTAAGGACTGGCTTCCCAAAATGCGGTCCTCATAATGTGTGCCTTGTAAACCCAGCTGAATAGCATTGCCCATGATGTGGATGATAGTCCGCATTTTTTCAAATACTTCGGATGCGGTTATATTCCCTCTTGCCATTTCATAGTCAACAGCCAGTTCCCACAGGGCTTTGTTTTTACCGGCATTGTATTCCATCATTTCATTGCAGGTAATAAAAGGCACTTCTAAATTTTTGCGGGCCATTACCGGTAAAACGGGATGCAGTTGTTTGATGAACGAAACGCTTTCCATCGCCTGCAACTCATTGTAAATAGTTTCATCTAAAAAAGCCTGCGACTTAATTTCTATAAAAGATATTTCGCCTTCATGAAACTCAATATCATCATAACGTACAGATGCTTTTAAAAATGAAATGATGTTTTCGGGTTCTTTGCAATAAATCAATGTTTCAAAATAATCTCCTGCCATACAAACCGGTACTTCATCAATAGCAGTCACTTCTATCATGCCACCGCCGGTGGAGATGGCAGTTAGTTTCCTGGTTTCTTTATGATTGTTCAGTGTTATTTTATACAGGTTGGGATGGCCATTGCCAATATCAACAATATTGATGGCGACATTGATACCTGCCGTTGCAATATATTTTTCAGATTCGGGTAATCGTTCATCATGGGCTTCCCATCCTAAAAAACCGCCAAATAATCCCATATCTGAACCCTGGCTTTTGTGGGTAGTTGCCAGTGAACCGTTGGGATCAAATTCTATCAGAATGTCTTTGATATTTTCATCCATCAGATCCCTGCACAAACGGGCAATGCGTAAAGATGCGGCACAATGCGAACTGGAGGGACCTCGCATTACCGGTCCGATGACATCATTGAATATGCTGGGATATGTACTCATTCTTGTTGTTAAGTTACAAAATATTCTTAGTGCGTATTACAAATTATCCTTCCAGAATTTTTCCATGCTGCGCCGCATATGCAGAGTGGTATTTTTTCCCTGGCTGATGCTGTGGTCCCGCATGGGGTATGATAACATGGTAAACAGTTTGTTGTTCCTGATCAACTCATTTACCAGCATTTCAAAATTCTGGTAATGTACGTTATCATCACCCGTGCCATGAATGATCATTAAATTACCCTCCAGCTTTCCGGCATGTGTTAACGGGGATCCATCGCGGTAGCCGGCAACATTATCTTTGGGCAAACCCATGTAGCGCTCCTGGTAAATATTATCATACAGGGTTTGTAATGCAACAAAGGATACGGCAATGCCGGTCTTGTAAATATCAGCATGCCGGAACATACAATGCAGGGTCATTTGTCCGCCGCCGCTCCAGCCCCAGATACCAATTCTTTTTTCGTCGATAAATGAATAAGTTGCAACGATCTTTTTCGCTGCTTTTGCCTGGTCATCGGCAGCCATTAAACCAATCTGGCGGTAAATGCATTTCCTGAAATCACGGCCACGGGGTACACGGGTGCCACGGTTATCAATGCTCACTACAATATAATCCAATTGGTTGCTGAGGTATTGGTGCCAGAGATTATCACCGGTACCCCAGTTATCCTGAACCGTAGAACCGGCAGGTTCTCCATACACATGAATTAGCAGGGGGTATTTTTTCTGCGGATCAAAATTAATGGGTTTGATCATCCAGGCATCCAGTACCACATCGCCGATATCAACTTTAAAAAACTCTTTGTTCCGCAAACCCAGCTCATTCATTCTTGCTTTTAAAGCAGTATTATCTTCCAGTAGTTTTATTTCTTTATGCGTATTAAGATTGATCAAAGAGATCCTTCTTGGTGTTGATGCATTCTCAAAACTATGGATGGCATATTTTGCATCGTCAGATATCTGGTAACTATGCTGGCCGGCCATATTGGATGGTGAAACCCTTTCCGCTTCTCCGGATCCATCCAACCTGCTGCGATACAAATAACGTTGTGTAAAATTATCAGGCGAAGCAATGTAATAAACAAAGCCACCAACAGGATCGATACAGTTTATATTGACCACATCAAAATTCCCTTTGGTGATAAGTTTCATTTCTTTCCCGTCTCTTGATACTTTATATAAATGCAGCCAACCATCTTTTTCACTGGTCCAGGTAAAAGATTTTGTATTATCCAGCCAAACGATGTTATCATGTACATCTAAAAAAGCTTCGTCTTTGTCTGTCAAGATATTAGTAAGCGCCATCGTTTTGGTATTGCCAACCCAAACGGTGTTGGTATTTTGTAAACGGTTCAGTTGCTGGATCATCACTTCATCAGAACCGGGTATGTAATCCATCCTGGCTATATAATTATTGCGGGGGTCGCCGGGAACGGCAAACCATTTGGTTTTTCCGCCTGCAGCAGGGATGACACCTACTTTAACGGCAGAATTGGTTGTACCCACTTTTGGATAAGGCAATGGAATTGGTTTTGAATAATTGGAATCCACATTATCGATCATGTAAAATGTACCAACCCCTTTTGTATCCGATTGCCAGTAAGCAATATTTTTTCCATCGGGGCTCCATCGAAAACCATCCAGGTCTCCCAGTTCTTCTTCATACACCCAATCGAATGTGCCGTTAATGATATTGTCGCCTCCATCTTTTGTTAACCTGGTAATCACCCCGGTTGCAATGTCTTCTGCATAAATATTCAATTTGCTTACATAGGCAACCCTTCCGCCATCGGGCGAGAATTTGGCGAACATAAGGGTAGCTTCTTCAAGTCCTTTGCCCAGTTGGGTAAGCTTGCCATCAGCCAGGTTCAATATCCAATAATCGCCCCGTGAATTCTGGCGCCAGACTTTACGGGTATTGGTGAAGACCAATAGTTTACTGTTATCATCGCTCCAGATATAATTGGCAATGGATAAAGGTTTAACAGCACCAGCAGGAATCAGTTGTTTTGCATTCACCAAAACTTTTCTTGCTCCGCTTTCGGCATCGTATACTACAATATCATTCCCTTTTACCTCTGCATTATTCTCTACGGTTGAATAACCTTTGTTGTCTTTCATCCACCTGACTGGCCCGAACCCTTTTGACCGGTATACATTATTGGTGTAAATATCTTCCAGCGTTAATTTTTTTGTTTGAGCAATCGTGTTGCCGAAACAAAAAACAACCAGGATAAAGATGAACCCGTGTGAAAATTTGTAATTCATGTTATAGATTTTAGTGTTAATAGTAGTTTTGGTTACTCAACCAGGTAAACGGCGTTTTTGATCGTATTGAATTCAACAATATTATCTGCTGTTTTTTTAAAGGGAATATTCCGGCCATTGCTGCTGATCTTCATGCCAGGCTTATATTCAATTCTGCAAACCTCTCCCGCCTTTGATAAGATTTTCAAACGGGTTACTATTTTATTTTTCCAGGCAAAGTCCAGTTCAAAAGCACCTCTTGCACAAAGACCGGTAAATGCTCCTTCACTCCATTCGTCGGGTAAAGCAGGTAATAATTTAATAAACCTGTCCTGCGACTGCATCAGCATTTCAGTTACTGCAGCAGTAACACCAAAGCTTGCATCTACCTGTAATGATCTGCCACATAAAGCAAATAAGGAAGAGCAACATTGTTCTTTTAAATAACCCTTGTAAATTTTATTGGAGCGGTTGCCGTCTCCCAGTCTTGCCCATAAAGCCATTTTCCATGCTCTTGAAAAACCGGTAGAAGCATCCCCTCTTTCTTCCAGTACTTTTTTATAAGCTTCTATTAAGGCGGGCGTTCTTTTTTCGTATAAAATTTTACCCGGGTATAACCCATACATATGTGAAAAGTGACGATGATTTTTTTCCAATGATTTCCAGTCATCGGCCCATTCCTGTAAAGAACCATCTTTACCAATTTGTGGAGGCACTAATTTATCCCTGGCTGTTTTAACCTGTTGAACAAAAGCGTCCTCTTTTCCTAAAACTTTTGAAGCTTCAATATAATAACCAAAGAGATCGTACAGGATCTGCATATCGATCGATGAACCTGCACAGATCGTTGTGCCTTCCCGGAAGCCTGCAGTAACTTCATCAAAATAAGGTTTGTTGCCACCTCCATCCGGAAAGTTTTCGGGAGATGTAGAGGGATTTGTAACGAGCCATTTTCCATTGGGGTGCGGTACTAAAAAATCTATAAAAAATTGTACAGAACCTTCTATCAAAGGGTAGGTTTCTTTTAAAAATTCTTTATCCATGCTGTATTGATAATGCTCCCAGATATGAGTACATAACCATGCACCGCCAACAGTGAAAGTACCCCAGGTGGGGCCATCCATGGGAGCTGCAACCCTCCATATATCAGTATTCTGATGAAAAACCCATCCCCTGGCACCATAATGTTCACGGGCAACCTGCGATCCCTGGTCGGTGAGTTCTCTGATCATTCTTACCAGGGGTTCGGCACATTCCGAAAGGTTACCGCTTTCCACCGGCCAGTAATTCATTTCGGTATTAATGTTGGTGGTATATTTCGAATCCCAGGCAGGATTCATATTATCATTCCAGATTCCCTGCAGGTTGGCGGGCTGGGTACCGGGCCTGGAAGAACCAATCATAAGGTACCTTCCAAACTGGTAGCTCAATGCCGCCATAGAAGGATCGAGTTCTGTTTGAATTTTTTTAATGCGTTCAGTCGTTGGTAAAAAAGAATTTACCGTATTGGGTAATTGTAACGACACGCGGTCAAAATATTTTTTATAATCAGTAACTGCAGATATAAGAATACCATTGTACGTTTTATTTTCAATAGCATTGAAATAACCGGATACTCTTTGATGTTGATCTGCACTCACATTCTTGTAATTCACAAAATTGGTGGCTGCAGCAAAGTAAAGGGTTACGGAATTTGCATTTTCTATTATGAGGTTCACATCATCTGTTTTGACAGTACCTCCCTCTGGTAATGCCTTTAACCTTGCTTCATACTTCAGTTTCCCTTCAATGCCCATGTAATCGGCCGATTTACCAGTGAGTATCAGGCCGTCATTTCCATAAGGGTCCATTCTGAAATAATCGGTTGCATAATTGGAATGCGTCTGGTTTCTTTCTCCCCGCAGGTTAGCTGTAAAAGAAATGCTGCCTGGTTTACTGGCAGTAATACGAATAACAATCACCTGGTCCGGGGCCGAGGCAAAAACTTCCCGCTGATACGTTATTCCATCGGCTGTGTAAGAGACACCGGAAATTCCATGCTCCAGGTCGAGCCATCTTTTGTAATCGGTAACACTATCCTGGTTCCTGAAAAATAAATGAAGATTGGCCAGGCATTGGTATTTCATTTGCTCAACCGGGTAGCCCATTACATAGCGGCCAAATAAATTATGCGCCGCTAAATATTTTTCTTCAAATACCTTTTTTTGTATTTCGGGCAGCACTTTATAACCACCTTTTACAACGGTTGAATATGGCCCTCCGGACCAATAGGTTTCTTCATTTAACTGAATACGCTCTTCCCCGTTCTTTCCAAAAACCATGGCCCCCAGCCGGCCATTTCCAACAGGCAGGGCATCTTCCCATTTTTTTGCCGGTGCCGTATACCATAATAAAGTTGCCGGATTAAAAGTTTTGGTATTGATTGCAGAAGGAATATCAGTTTGTTGTGCATGAAGGCCTGACACACAAAAGAAAGCAAATACAAAAAATGAAAGCTTGCAATATTTCATAATTGAATACTTATTAATACGCTGACAAAAAGGATAACGAAGGATTCTCTGCATGAAGATAATTTTATATCGTAAGATTTTTCAAACATTTTCCAATTAGCAGCAATACCCGTTTGATTAGTTTTTTTAATACACCAGTCATATTTTTGTATCCTGATGAATAAACAATATTTTTCAAAAGAAGAAGCCTTTCAAAAAGCGAAACAATACTGTGCTTACCAGGAACGTTGCCATAGCGAGGTAAAAGAAAAACTGTACAGTTTTGGTATGAATAAGAAAGAAGTTGACGAATTGCTGAGTGAACTCATCAGTGAAAATTATTTAAATGAAGAACGATTTGCTGTACAGTATGCTGGAGGCAAGTTCAGGATAAAACAATGGGGTAAGGTAAAAATCAGGTACAGCCTCAAACAAAAGCAGCTGAGTGAGTACTGTATTAAAAAAGCCCTGGCAGCTATTGATGAAAGAGATTACCAGAAAACGCTGGAAAAACTATTTGAACAAAAGCTAAAAACACTGAAAGCTGAAAAAAATATCTTCAATAAAAAAAGAAAACTGCAGGATCATTTAGTGCAAAAGGGCTTTGAAACAGGTCTGGTGAGCAAACTTATCGCAGGGGTTTAATACCTTGCTGAAGTGCAGAAAAGAACTGCGAATTCTACAACTACATCAGCATAAAAATCACTTAAGGTTATAAATAATGGTTTCTGCGGGCCTGATAGCAAGTATGGTGCCTTTATATGTTGAACCCAATGACTGGTATTCTGCAGGTAAAACCAGCTTGCCCGACTTATTTACCAGGCCAATTTTATCGTTCAATACTACTCTTGCAAAACCATCTTTAAAATCATAGGCTCCCTGGTAAATAAAATCAGTCAGTTCTTTTCCTTTATTATCCAGCAACCCCCATTTGCCATCTTTAGCTGCCCATACCCTGTCTTCGCTCATGTATAAAATACTGTTGTATTTAAAATCGATGATCACATTCCCCTTACTGTCAACAAGCCCTGCCAGCTTATCTTTTTGAACCGGAAATGTTCCGTTATCGGGAATACCGGCAGCTTCATATCTGGCAGAACCAATTGGCTCTCCTTTTTTATTGATGAGAAAAAACTCATTGTTCATTTTTGCCATAGCTGCACCTTTTGAAAAATTGCTCACGATGTCGAACTTATTGTCAATTATCTTTTTACCCGAAGTATCAATAAAACCCCACTTGCCGTTTTCTTTTACCATGGCAAGCCCTTCCATAAATTCTCCGGCATCATCCCAGGTTTTTGTGCTGCTGACCGGTTTTCCTTTTTTATTTACGTGGTAGTATCTGTCGCTTTTGTCTTTCAAAACTATGAAGCCAGCTGTACACTTACTCCCTTCTTTTGCATTTGCATTAAAAGCTTCATTCCCTTTTTTGTCCAGGTAATAAACCATGCCGTTTTGCGAATTGGTGGCGTATGCCAGGCCTTCAGAATATGGTCCTTTGAAATACGTGTACAGGTCTTTTATTTTATTGAAATTCTTATCAGCCAGGTGTGGTACAGATGTACTGGTTTCCTGCAGCGCACAAACACCATCACTGAAGTTCACAACAGAATAGTAGCTTTTAGTATTGAGCTTTTTACCTGTATAGTCATAAAAATCATAGCCTGTATTCTTCCCTATAAAAATGCCTTCTTCATTAAAATCGCCGGCTTCACCAAAAGGCAATATTTTTTTTGTGTTGGCAGTTAAATTGATCAACATGGCAGTGGCATCTGCGTTCAGCTTAATGCTGTCTTCAGTTTGTGAAAGACTATGGCCATAACTTTTTAAATTAATGTCGGTAAATGTCTTCTGAATATTTCCATTCAGATCAAACACCTTCACTTTATTTTTGTAATAATAAACAATATGTTTCTTGCCAAGTAAAACACCGTTTGCACTGTCGGGCTGCACAAAAACATTATTATTTACATCACCTACGGTATACTTTCCATCCTGTATCACATAGAACCTTTTTGCTGTAGTAGCTGAAACATAATCGTAATTAGGCGCAACAATAATGGTTCCCACATTATTCATCATGCCGTATTTTTTGGTGTCAATAGTTTTAAAGACAGTATAGCCATCTTTATCTATAGTTACATCAGAATATTCCATCGGCAGTATGGGCATACCCTGTGTATTCATGGTGCCTTTTTTACCCTCAGATTCAATAATGAAAAGTCCGCCGGCATACTGGGGCGACACTTTATCAAAACTTCTCTCCTGAATTTGTTTTCCCTGTTTATTTATAACCACCCATTGGCCGGGTACGGTTACTGATTTTTGACCAGGTTTATTGCTGGTATATCCTTTTCTTTTTGCAACAGAAGTAAAACCACCGTAAAAGGGGTTTGCATCTTCATATTCAGCAGGGATCACCAGTGTATTTGATTTGTCGATATAGCCATATTTGCCTGTTTCGGAAACCTTAACTGCAGCAAGGCCATCGCTGAATGCAGAAAAATTATAGTACATGGCAGGGATAATGACCTTGTTATTCCTGTCGAGGAAACCCATCTTGTTATCTTTCTGAAAATTAATTAAACCCTCGCTTGAAACTCCCAGGTAATCGTACTCTACCGGAATAACTATATTACCATTTACATCAATAGCACCCCAGGAAAATCCATAATCAGGTTTTCTTTTTTTTACTGTTGCCAAACCTTCGCTGAAACTTTCTATTTGAAAATACTGTGGTTCCACCAACACTTTCTGGTCGGTTGCTGAAAACAGGCCGGTGTTACCGGCCCCGTCCTGTACAATAAAAATGCCTTTCTCCCCGCTGTTGTAGATGGTTTTATACAGAAGCGGAACAACCAGTTTATTTTCACTGTTAATTACACCATAGGTCTTTTGGGGCTGTACCTGGTACTCTGAAACGGCCGGTAGCTTCTTATATACCAGGGTATATCCATCCTTCAAAGCATAATCAATAACATAATCCTGGCAAAAAGCAACGGTACCTGTAAAAAAGAAAAGAAAGAAAGTAAAGATCAGCTTGTTCATATTAAAACCATTTTCTGCTTAAAATTAATGAAAAATCAATGGCTGTGCATAAGGGATATTGGGTATTTACTTTGGAATAACAGTATACAACTCCCACAAATAATTTAAAACTACCTTCGCAACAGATATTTTACGTATGAAATTCAGTGATCTAAATTTAAGCGGCCCCTTGCTCAATGCATTGGATGAAAAGGGTTACACTATCCCAACAACCATTCAGCACAAGGTTTTCCCTGTTGTAATGAGTGGCAGGGATGTTTGCGGCATTGCACAAACCGGTACCGGAAAAACATTTGCGTACCTGTTGCCATTATTGCGTCTTTGGAAATTCAGTAAAGATAAAAACCCGCAAATACTGGTTATGGTGCCAACAAGAGAGCTGGCTGTGCAGGTAGTGGAATCTGTAAAAGAACTAACGACTTACATGAGTGTGGTGGCGATACCCGTCTATGGCGGCGTAAATATAAATACGCAATGGAAGGAGTTACAAAGCGGTGCTGATGTGCTGGTTGCAACACCCGGCCGGCTGTATGACCTGATCTTAAACGGCGCCTTTAAAACCAGGGGTATAAAAAAACTGGTGATTGATGAAATGGACGAAATGCTGAACCTGGGATTTAGAACACAGATAAAAAATGTATTGGACCTGTTACCGGAAAAAAGACAGAATCTTTTGTTTTCTGCAACTATTACAGATGAAGTAGAGGCTTTGATGGATACTTATTTTAACAACCCGGAAAGGGTAGAAGCTGCACCAACAGGAACGCCACTGGAAAATATTGAACAGACTTATTACGATGTGCCCAATTTTTATACCAAGGTAAACCTGCTGCATTTGCTGTTATCAGAAGATGCAGGCATGACAAAGGTTTTGGTGTTTGCTGCCACAAAAAAACTGGCAGATGACCTGTACGAACAACTGGAAGCAAAATTTCCCGGCACAGCTGGTGTGATACATTCAAACAAAGAACAGAACCATCGCTTTAATACCGTAAAACAATTTCACGAAGGTGTTTACCGCTTTATTATTGCCACCGATATTGTGGCAAGAGGAATTGATGTGGCAGAAGTAACACACGTTATAAACTTTGATGTACCCGAAGTACCGGAAAATTATATGCATCGTATTGGTCGTACCGGCAGGGCCGACAGGAAAGGAATTGCCATTACATTTATTACGGAGAAAGAAAAACCTTTACAGGAAGCTATTGAAGGATTGATGAAGCAACCTATAAAGAAAACGGAGTTACCAGAAAACCTGCTTATATCAGACGAGTTAACTGCGGATGAGAAGCCAAAGGTCTTTATGAAAGAGATCAGGCTGAAGATACCTAAGGTTGAAGAGCGAGGGCCTGCCTTTCACGAAAAATCTGCCAAAAACAGCAAGGTAAATTATATCGTGAGGAAGAAAGACCGTATGATGAAAAAGTATGGCAAACCCATTAAACGGGCACCTAAAAAATAAGCCTCTTTTTTAATGCAGCTATGCAAATATTTATCCTTGTAATTTTTATACTGGCCATTTTTTACACCGTTAAATTTTTAAATAAAAAGAAAGTTACGGTTACCGAACCTGTGCCCCCATTGTTAAAAAACATCCTGCAGGAGCAGGTTCCTTTTTATCAGCAGTTAAGCAAAAGCAAACAAACCGAGTTTGAAGAACGGGCAGCACATTTTTTAACGCAGGTAAAAATTACCGGGGTTAAAACAGTTGTGGAAGATACTGACCGTGTATTGATAGCCGCCAGCGCCATCATTCCTATTTTTAATTTTGCAGGATGGGAATATAAGAACCTGCATGAAGTGCTGCTTTATCCTGATTCATTCAATCATGAATTTGAACAGCAGGGTGGCGGAAGAAATATCCTGGGTATGGTGGGCAGTGGCGCCATGAATCATGTAATGATACTCTCTCAGTTTGAACTGAGGCAATCTTTCTCAAACGAAACAGGCAAAAACAATACTGCCATACATGAGTTTGTGCACCTGGTTGACAAAACTGATGGCGAAATTGATGGCGTGCCGGAAGTGTTACTGGGCAGGGAATATATTAAACCCTGGCTGCAATTAATGCAACAAAAGATCAAAGAGATCTGTGATGACCGATCTGATATCAACCCTTACGGAGCTACTAACGAAGCTGAGTTTTTTGCCGTAGTATCAGAGTACTTTTTTGAACGCCCGGATTTGCTTAAAGAAAAGCACCCTGACCTGTACAATCTTTTGTTGAAGATATTCAGCCCGGAATCAGCCAGGCAATAAATGACTCAGATAATTTCTGAAACATGCCGGTGAATATTCCTGGCCAGTAGCCCGGTAGGCACATCGTTCTCATCACCACCAAAAGGATCTTCAATTTCTTCGGCAATTAATTCTAAACTGGCGAGTACATAAAACACAAATGCTACCACAGGGATTACATAAAAGCCCAGTTGAAACACATACCCAAAAGGAAGCGTCATAATATAAAAGAAGATGAATTTTTTTATGAAAACGCTGTAGGAAAAAGGAATAGGCGTGTTTTTGATGCGCTCACAGGCGCCACATATATCCGTGAATGATTGCATTTCCTCTTTCAGAAACAGCAATTGTTCACCGCTTATTTTTTTAGTCTCGTGCAATTGGTGAATGTGTTTGTACATTAACACCGCAACCTGGTTTGGAACATGTTTTGTGTGATCGATCGTATCAAAAATATGTTTATGCTCTTCGCTGTCGAACAACTCAACCCTGGTTTGTTCTTTGTGCAGGTGATTGTGTAAAGCATACGCATAAGCAGGAATTATTTTTCTGAAAAAAGCACGTTGTTCTTTATCATGTGCCGGTAACATGGTTTCCAGCTTCATGGCCAGGTTTCGGCTGTTATTTACCAGGCTGCCCCATAGTTTACGGCCTTCCCACCAGCGGTCGTATGCAGTATTGGTTCTAAAAACAAGCAACATGGAAATGGCAAAACCCAGCAGACCATGCATCAATGGTATGTTCTTTACATGGCTCGATTCTGAGAGCTTCCATACATAAAGTTCCAGCCAGGCAACAATACCGGCGTAGATACAAATGCCAATAATAAGGGGTAACAATTTTCTAAAAGTATCAGCCTTATGAAACCTGAAAATGAAAGTAAACCAGTCTTTAGGATTGTAGGAGATCATTGTATTAATTTTTTCAAAAGTAAGCAATCAGGGAACGATTAGGCCAGGTTGTTGTGTTTTGGCGCATGAGGCTTTTAAAAAATTGAATTACATTTAATTGAAGATTCTTTTACAGGAACCAATTAATTTCAATCATGGAAAAGTTATTATACCCGCGTTTTTTAATAGTAAAGGATGATTTCTATGACCATCCTGATGAAGTTTATAAAGCTGCACTACAGGCAGATTTTTATGAACCTGAGCATGTAACCGGCTTCCGGAGCAGGTCTGTATATCACCCCAAAGGGATAAAAGCAAAACTTGAGAAAATACTGGGAATAAAAATTACCCGTTGGGATATTGACCCTAAAGAAGAGAATGGTGTTTTTTACCAGGGTTTTGCCAAAGGGAAAAGAAAAGAAATCCCGGGGGTTCATTCTGATGAGCCATATAACGATATCACTGCAGTAGTTTATTTAACGCCGGGTATTCCGCTAAACTGCGGCACTTCTTTGTGGATGCACAAACAAACAGGATTAATTGACCCGGTAACTCCGGCGGCAGCCAGGAAACATAAAATGAAATTTGCCGACCTTAAAAATCAGCTGGAAGAAGAGAGCAAAGACCGCAGCAAATGGGTTGAGATTGACAGGGCTGGCTATCGCTATAACCGCATGGTTGCTTATCCATCCGGGGCTTTTCATTCAGCTACCAGTCATTATGGCGGCAGTTTAAAAGGCGGGCGCATTTACCAGACATTCCGTATTGGTGTTGACTGGAATACATTTAAGATGCGTTAGCAAACTGTTTATTCTTTAAAGAATTTTCTCAACAACTGCTGGTATGCATATATATCAGCGGTAGATCTAAAAATCATTTGCTTCATTAACTGCAACTTTTGCTTATCTGTAACTTGCATGGCCATCGCCCAAAGGGCAATATCCTCCAGAATTTTAATTTCTGATTTAGTTAGATCGCTGATATTGAGTTGCACGCTGCTGCAAAAAATTTCAACAGCCTGTTTTCGTGCATGCTGGTAATTGTTCTTCCAGTCTTTTTTAATACTGCTTAATACTTTTGTTGAGATCTGGCCAACATCTGCAGGTATACTGTTACCAAGATTCAAAGCAATATTACCTTCGGTAAAACTCACGAGTGTTTTAGCGTTGCTACGATAATTTTTGCGTTTTTTTATTTTTTGATACTCCAGTTTAGCTTTTTCAGCTATTTCTGTATTCACCGGCCTGAAGCCCAACTTATAATAAAACCAGAATGCCCCGCTGGCAATAGCATCTTCGTTATCGGCGCCAAACTGAAAAGGCTCCACTTCAAAATAACTGATATCAAAAAACTGCCTGAAAACCCTCAATAACTGGCAAAGTGCATAACCCGATTCTCCGCCACGATATGGTTCAAAAATATTAAAACCAACTTTCGACCTGTTACCAAATACCCACATGCCACCATAAGAAATGGGCAGCCCATTCTTAAAAATAGTGAAGCCGAAATAGGTTTCCAGGGGCAATTGCCTTTCGGCATGCATACCATAAATCGCCATGGATAAACCCCTCTCCAGCACAATATACCGCATAGAATCTTCCTGCAGGTAGGTGGCAGGATCGATCTCTCGCTCTGTTAACGACATGGCATATTTTATTACTTTAACGAGTTGCTCTTTTCCGGCATTTCCAAAAATTATTTCCGGTTCTACCGCTTGATGTTGTAAAGGTTCATTCAGTAGTTGCAGATGATCAAAGCGTTTCAGTATATCCTGGTGATAATAAAGCGGCTTATGAGCAATGCGGTTATACGCACGGGAAAAACGGCTGCTTTTAGGAACAACCTGCACAAAAATATTCAGGCAGTCAGACAAGAGATCTTTCGCCTGTGGCAATTCCTTCAACGCTTCCAGCTGGCCATGCAGGAAACGGAGGTATTGATCTGGTTTAAGGCCCAGTACTTCCAGCAGATCTTCGGGATTTAGCCCTGCTGTGGTTTCTGCTTTTAATAAAGAAGGCAGCGTTATATTCAATATCTCATTTAATGTTAGCCTTGAATCATAGAAGGAATCGAAATAAAGGGTAAAATCCTTTTGTTTCAGTAACCATCCCAGCGAATCGGGTGAAAACCGCGTAAGGGTTTCCGTAAACGGAAGTCCTGAATTTTCAGGTAAGGATTTTTTCAGTGAGCGGCTATTTTTTTTCAGATATGCAGTAAGCCGTATCAATTCATTTTCGGCAAGTTTCAGTAAATGACCATTAGCGGGATAAGCACATAAAAACAATAAACTGTCGTGATAAACGGGCAGGTACCTGGCAGCAGGGAATGCCATGCTGCCAATGGTTTTAAGCAGTTCTGCTTTGGCCAGGTTTGCTTCCTTGCTCATATCTGCTGCAATCTCTTTCAGCGAATTCAGGCAACGTATAAATTTAGCTTTTGAGTTTAAGGAAACAGGATTTGTTTGCATCGGTTATTTTTTTATCCGCAGTTTAAAAATTCAATGTAGTACAAAATTTTTCGGAGTAACTATGCAGGTAATACAGGCTTACTGATTCTGGCAAAACCTATGCTTTCAAATGCCTCAGGTCAAGGTCGGGCCTCTTGCCCTGAATACCTGAATAAAATGCAATGATCTTTTTTAGATCTGCTACTTCATCATCTTCCGGGAAAAAGGCTTCGCCAATTACAACCAGTTTGTTTGCATAATCAAAACCAATGGGAACAATAGGCACTGCTGCTTTTTTTGCAATATGGTAAAAGCCGGTACGTAATTTATCAACCCGTTTACGGGTGCCTTCGGGCGAAAGGCCCAGCATAAAATTATCGTTGGTATTAAATAAAGCTACCACCTGGTCTACCATGCCGCTTTTTGCAAAACGGTCCACCGGAGTGCCTCCCATCTTACGCAAGATCCAGCCCAGAGGCCACACAAACAATTCTTTTTTTGCCAGGAATTTAGCGTGCTCAATACCCATTTTTTGCCTGGCAGCAAAGCCGGTCATCACA
>JBJTMN010000518.1:0-9975 GCA_046070545.1 Ferruginibacter sp. | reverse complement strand
GCTGGTGTAAATATTTTCCCGTCATTTGGAACGATCAGCTGCGGCGGAGTAGCTGTATTTGAATTATTTTCAACTTTAAACGTGTACGATTCGCTCTTGCCTTCATTTTTTCCTACAGGCTTTCCCTCCTTGCTCAAAGCCTGTACCTGCCACACATAATCACACAGGTATGGTGGCCTGCAGGGGCCTGTATAAATTCCATTAACCACGGCCTGGGTAATATTATCAACATCTTTTGTAACTATGGGTTGATTGCTACGCATCGCTTCTGCACTGCTTTGGCCCTGCATCAGTTGCCATACTTTTAAGCGATACGTAATGGGATCCCTTGGTTTGGGTATAAGCGGCGTCCAGCGGAAAGTTACCGGCCTGCTCAGTTCTGCTTCGCTAAATACCTTTCCGTTTTCGGGAGTTATCAGTGTTGGTGGTGTGTATTCAATGTCTTTTGGTGGTTCAACAGTAAATTCTTTGCACACTTCATTGCTGATTGCCACCCGGTCAACATTATAAAACTGCACACAGATAGAATAGCTTCCTTCTTTAAGGTCGCGGCAACCCTGCAAAGTGCTGGTAAGTTCGTTGGCAGAAAATGTACGGGTTGTAAACTCATCTACCTGCATACCTCCGGCTGAATTGTTGCCACAGATAATAGCGCCGCCGCCTTTTATCTGCACCATCAGCCTGATGCCTTTTACACTTACATTGGGCGGCAATTGCGCCACCAGTAACAAAGAACCTGGTATGTTACCCCAGTTGTCAATTACCGGCGGCAATTGGTTTTTAACGGTAAAGCTTACAATTTTTATCTGTTGCAGCTGGCTGTAAGCAGAGGCTGTGCCCAGCATCAATAACAGTAAAAGCAGTTTTATTTTTTTCATATCCTGAATTTTTAAGCTGGCTTTTAAAAAGCCAATTATTACAGATACAAAAATGTTAAGAGGATCGTAGAGTTTTTTCTGAAATGTATATGTGGGGGGGATGGTTGTATAAGCGTACGGCAATCTAACCCACCTAAGCTTTCCTTTTAATCCATTTTTCAAACCTGGCTAAAAACTCTTCCTTGCGGCGGCTTGCAACAGGCAGTTCTTTTCCGTTCTCCAGTACCACATCGCCTCCGCTGCCCTTTATATATTCTTTAATGAATGAAAGGTTGATTATGTATTTATCGTGAATACGGGTAAAATTGGCTTCGGGCAACAGTTTTTCATATTCTCCTAATTGACGGCTTACCATTACTTTTTTATCATTGCACAAATAAAAACTGGTGTAATTGCCGCTGCTTTCGCAGTAAAGAATTTCAGCAAGTTTTACAAAAACCAATCCGTTACTGGTTGATAAGGGGATTTTATCGGGCGCAGCAGCCTGTGTGTTTTTTTCTAAAAGAGAGAAGAGGTTTTTATTGATGTTCTTTTCCTCGATGCGTTTAATTGCTGTGTTTACTGCTGCAATTAATTTTTCAGTATTAATAGGCTTGGTAATGTAGCCGGTTGCATGATGTTCAAATGCTTCTACCGCATAATGGCTGTAAGCAGTTACAAAAATGGTCTCAAAATTTACAGGCTCCAGTTTTTTCAGCAGGTCAAAACCATTCAGGTGCGGCATCTCTACATCTAAAAAAACAAGCTGGGGCTGCAGTTCTTCTATCAGCAGTAACCCGTTCTTTGCTTCTGTATCTGTTGCAAGTACGTTAACGGCAGGGCAATGCATTTGAAGCATATTTTGCAACAACTTTATATTTTGGCCTTCGTCATCTATAATAACACAGTTGATCATCATTTAAAATTAATGGGGATTTTTACGGTTATGGTTGTTCCTGTTGCGTTTCCGTTTTCGTCTTTTTTATCTATTACCTGCTGATCAATATTATACAGTTCTGCCCGGCGTCTCGAAATATTCATACCCTTGCTCTGGTACTCTACATGCATGTTGCTTTTCAGCGCAGCAGCTTTTTCCCGGCCAATGCCATTGTCATCTATCTCACAAACTAAGAAATTGTTTTCTTTATACACGTTAATATTTATTTGTCCTTTCCTGTTTTCCAGGAAACGCATACCATGCCTGATGGCGTTTTCAACGTAGGGCTGCAGCAGCATGGCGGGTACAAAATACTTGTCTTTGTCGATATCATCAGCTACCTCTATTTTGTAGTTGAATTTATCTTCAAAACGCAGCTTTTCCAGTTGCAGGTAATTATCCAGGTAACTGATCTCATTTTGTAAAGAAATAATAGCAGCATCAGAATTATCGATCGTACTCCGCATCAGGTCCGAGAATTTATCGAGGTATTTATCGGCCTGTGCATAATCGCGGTCAAAAATAAATCCCTTGATAGAGTTCAGGCAATTAAAAACAAAGTGAGGATTGATCTGTGCCTTCAGCGCCTGCATCTCCAGCTCGGTCAGTTTCTTTTCGGTGATAACCTTTTCTACTGCTGCTTTACGTTTTTGTTTGTTACGGGTTTCCAATACAAAAAAACTGATGATAAAAAAGGAGATCACCACAATGGTCCAGAACACACCACTTTCCCAGAACGGTGTTTTAATATAAAAAGAAATGGTTTCTGTTTGCGAAGAAGCCGAACCATCCCGCTTCATTCCCCTTATCTGGATATTGTACTTACCTGAAGCAAGTCTCAGCTCGATATTGTTCTTATCAGTTTTTTGCCAGCCACCATCATTTATCCGGTATTCAAATAAAGGATAATACCCGGTAAGGTCTGCACCCGAAAAGCCGATGCTGATGTCATTCTGATCATACCCAAGTGTGTAGTTTTTCATAACCAGTGTATCTGCCCCGTTTATAGATACCCTTGTTATGAATGTGGTAATTTCTGCCACCGGTAAGTTCAGGTTGGCGGGCAGGTAACTGATGCCGCCGGTTGTAGCAGCATATACCGTGTCTTTATATATTGTTATATCATTTACCTGCTCACCGATCAACCCATCTGATAAGCCAAAAGAAGTATTGTAAAAGGAAAGCTGGCCAAGTGTAAAACTGTATTGAATTTTATTGAGTCCTTTATTGGTACCAAGCCAGATCACACCGGGTTTATTACTGTATAAGGATTTACAAACATTACCCGGTATAATATCTCCCAGGGCTATGGATTTTACCAGTTTGTCATTATTCAATACCAGCAGCGAGTCGGAACCAAGCCCTACCCACAACAGGTTATCCGCTGTACTGAAAATGGTATTTACCCTGTAACTAAGCGCCCCGTAGGTTTTACCAAAATAGAACAGTGAATCCTTATCCCACCGGTATAAACCATCGTTAGAGCCTACGTAAATAGTTTTGGACTGGTTTATTCCTAATGCTGTTACTCTTTTTATTCTTTGCGCAATGGTCTTATTTGTTTTTAGGTTATACAACTGAACCGTTGAATGATTACCCAGTAATATCACAGAGTCGTTCAGCAGCAATGCTGCTTTTGAAGAGCCGTTCTGTTGTCCCTCAAACCTGTTAATGATTGAGAGGTTTTTCTTATCAAGTATAGAAGAGCCCGTCTGGCATGCAACATATATTTTGTCATTCAGTTCCACAATTTTCCTGACTACCCCATCCATATTTTTCTCATTACTTATTGCCCGTCGTTTAATATCATAAACCCCGTCATAAAACAATACTTCGCCATAATTATTACCAACTACTATTTTTTTATTGATGATGGCAAGCGCATTAAAGCTTTGGGTGATCTCGTCATTCAGCGTTTTATCTGAAATGGTAAAGGACGAAATCCTCTTTTGCTGGATCTTAATCAATCCCCTTTCTATAGAAGCAATCCAGGTACTTCCGCTCTTATCTTCCAGTACATTTCTAACCGCAATATTATAGAGTAAAGGGTCTTTCAGTTCCAGGGTAGCAGTATCTACGGGGTAGGTTGTTCTGTTATAGGTTGTAACAGCCAGGTCCTTTCCTGCCCTGCAAAAAATCCGGATAAGAAACGGGAGTTTTTTTTCCAGCATCAATGTAATATTGCCCTCAGCATCTACAGCATATTTCTTTATTTTATCTTCTGAACTGATATACAATACGCCGTTAAAATATTCGCTGAAGAACGTTGTGTTTCCAAGCAGGAAAGACTTTATAAATCTGCCATTTGAAAAAACCCTTGCAGAATCAGGACTAACCAGCATATATTTTCCGGGGCTGAACTCTATGATCTTTTCGGGTGTAGCTGATTTTTTAATATTCATCAGCCCTTTATACACCGTTGCCTTTCCGTTCTTATAAATAAAAAAATCCCGCAGGTTGTTGCAGAATGCCATGCCACCAAACTGCAACACACTGCCACGGTTGGTATTACCCAACTCCACTTTTCTTAATTCGGCATCTGTCTCCTCGTTTTCAAACCGGTCTTTAACGGGGTTGTAATAAGCAGCCGTTCGCCTGAAAGGTGTTACCCAGATACGCTGGTTGCTGTCTATAAATATATCGGTGATCTCATTGTCTGGAAGTCCCTGTGCAGTAGAATAAGTTTTAAAATTCTTGCCGTCAAATTTAGCAATGCCGTTATCTGTTGCTACCCACAAAAATCCATGACTATCCAGTACCGATTTATAAATAGAGCTGGAGGGCAAACCATCTTTGGTTGTATAAAATATGGTTTGGGTAGATTGCGAAAATGCAGGGCCTGCAATAATCATCAGGCAGCAGGCAATACATATATGATGAATTAATTTTGGCATTAACCATAAATATAAAAAAAGCGAAGCAATATATCCTGCTTCGCTGTATAAGTTAGTCGTTTAATTGTATAAGCGTGTGTATTATTCTATCAGCCTGTCCATGCAACCAAACTCATTCTTCAGTTTATCATCATATTCATCTGCCTTCTTAAATAATTTTTCAAACTGTTCTTTTCCTGTTTCCACCGTTACATCCAGGTCGTACAAAATACAGCTCAATACAATATTTTGTCCGTTGCAACTTAAAACCAACCCCTGTAGCTTATAATTTTCTTCCAGCAGGAATTGATAAAGCGATTTTATTTTTATAGGGTCCGAAGGCATCTGGCACAAGTACGCATCGCCTACAATAAAGAAGTTGGTTGCATTATAGCTGATCTTAATTTTGGCGCTTCCTTCTTCTACTTCCCAGTTGTTGGCGCCGTTCCGGGCAAGTTTAACGTCTTTGCCCAGTTCTTTTAAAATAGTTTCAATTGTTTTAGGAACACCAACCACCTCCGGTTCTTTCTCCGGCATTTCGGGCAGCTTCACTTCGGTACCGCAACTGGCGCAGTATTTACCGGAATCAATATTGGCTGCGGTTACCAGGTAATCGCAGGATACACAACGGGTACCAGCAAGCCCCCTGCTGGGCATGTACAATTGCAAAGCTGTACGTAAATAATTTACGGGCAATGCAAAGCCAAGATTATCGCCGCCGCGGATGATAAAAGAATTTACGCCAATGATCTGCCCTTTTTCATTCACCAGCGGACCGCCGCTGTTTCCGGGGTTTATCGCTGCATCAATTTGTATATATTTTAATCCGTCTCTTACCCTGTCAACCTTACTGATAACCCCCTGGGTGGCAGTATAGTTTAAACCATAAGGATGGCCAATGGCAACAATTTCATCACCATCTTTCATTTCCTCATAATTTCCCAGGTGTATTTCTGAAAGTGCGGCACCTGCCGGAGGTTCTAAAAAAGCCAGGTCATGTTTACGGTCGGTGTACCAAACTCTGCTTAAAGATTTTGGAAAAACCTTGCCCTGGATAGTAACTTCAGCGGCATTATCAACCACGTGGTTATTGGTTACAATAATGTCGTACTCTTTAATATAAAACCCGCTACCGGTACCTCCTTGCGTGGCAATTTGTATAATGGCGTTCTTGTATATTTCTATTATTTCGGGACTGGTCATTTGGCATCAAAATTTAAAAGTTCAATTTCCGTGGTATAGCTATGGTTGAAGCTGAGCAGGCTGTCGAAGCGCAGGTTTTGTGTTTTAAAATCGAGCAAAGGATATTTTTTTCTCCAGGAGCTTATGATGCTGTTAATCTTTTCAATGATTGTCCGTTCATTAAATTTATTTTTATCAGCTTCGTAATAAGCATCGGCAAAACCAAGTGAAGTAAAATAATCTGAGTAGTTCACTCTCATCAAAACTAAAAACAACTCCGACAAAGGTTTGGGCAGGCTATAAGAATACTGGCAGTAAGAAAAACCATATTCGCTTATCTGCTGGCCGATGTAGGTATAATTATTATCCCGGTACCAAAGCATATTGGTGTTGGCGGCGTTAATGGCATCGGCAATGGTTTTGTGAGTCTGCGGAACGCCAATGGCAAAACAACTCCTGGTTCGGTACAGGTTCTTTGCAAATTCTTCTTTTGTTTTTGCCAGCAGGTTTTTAAAGCCAGCGATCATTGCTTCGTTTTTTTCTGTGGCTGGTTTTTCGTCTTTAGTAAAATACAATACCGGAATTTTTTCCAGTTCTATCCTGAAGCTGCCTTCGGGGCATATTAAATAATCTAACCTGAACGAAAGGACCAGTAACAAATAACTGATGCCTCCGCTGAACTTATCTGCATCCAGTGTTTTAATATAATCCAGCGTTTCTGCAATCCATTTCTGCATAAAAGCAAATTTGGTTTCCATTTCCGCCGCCGGCACCTGCCCGGCATGGTCTGTGTCAAGGCTTTGTAATGAAGAAAAATCCTGCACCAGTTGGTCATCCTGTTTATCTGCCTTGGTAGCCAGTTCTTTTAAGGCATAATATAGTTTGTTGGGATTGGCAGTTTCCATATCACTGTCGAAGCGCATACAAAGGCGGTCCCCGTCAAGCGAGTAGCGGCTGTAGTACAACAAAAAGTTCTGCTCCAGCAGCCTTCTCATTACAGGCACCGAGGGTTGCGGCATTTTTGCCAAACTCACTTCAGCCTGTAAATGACTGCTGTTGCCTGTACCTCTTACAATTTTAGACCCCTGGTAGATCTGGAAATTAAAGCTGTTGCTGTTCCCCTGCAGCACCACATTATCAGCCGCATCATCCCGCAGGTAATCAAAAAAGGCCTCCATGCTCTGGTAGTATTTTTTTTCCTTGTACAGGTTGTCAGCGTCGGTCCAGCGGCTGGTCTTCTCCATGCTTTTGTTGTTGTCGCTGTACCGCCCAAAAGGAATATTGGGCTCTGCGGCCGGTTTTTTCGGGCCACCAAAAAGCTTATCAAACATATGGCAGTTATTAGAAACCTAAGGTAATAAAAGAGTCGGTAAATTTCTGTTTTTTATCGGGCAGGCCGGTTACAAAAATAAAACCTCCCCAATTGCCGGAATACCCTGTATTTTTAGCCCCGTTAATTTTATATATTTGCCAACTAAAGATATAATTATGAAGTTTATCGTTTCGTCATCGGCCCTGCTTAAGCAACTGCAACAGATCAGCGGTGTAATTAATGCAAATACTGTACTACCCATACTGGAAGACTTCCTGTTTGAAGTTGAAAAGAACAAACTGACCGTTGTTGCCACCGACCTGGAAACCGTAATGAAGGTTCACCTGGATATTGAAGCAAAAGAAAGCGGTAAAGTATGTATACCTGCAAAAATTTTGCTGGACTCGTTGAAGAATATTGCCGAGCAGCCGCTTACATTTAACATAGACAAGAATTTTGCAGTAGAAATTACCAGCGATAATGGTAAATACAAGGTAATGGGCGAAACGCCGGATAATTTTCCTAAAGAACCGGCTGCAGATGATGCCAATGCTTTTACCATGAGTTCTTCTGGTTTGGTTACCGCCATCAACAAAGCTTTGTTTGCTGTAAGTAATGATGACCTGCGCCCTGCTATGACAGGTGTATTTTTTGAACTGGATAAAAAATCGATCACTTTTGTTGCTACCGATGCTCACCGCCTGGTACGTTACACACGTACAGATGTAAGCTGCCCTAAAAAAGATTCGTTTATTGTTCCCAAAAAACCGTTGAACTTATTAAAGAGCGCTTTACCCGATAATGATGACGAGCTGAACATTTCTTACAACAGCAATCACCTGTTTGTTTCACATGGTACTACTGAACTTGTTTGCCGGCTGATCGACGCACGATTCCCAGACTATAAAGTGGTAATACCGGTTGACAATCCATATAAAATGACGGTCAACAAACACGATTTTCAAAATGCCTTGCGCCGTGTTAGTGTGTTTAGTAACAAAAGCACCAACCAGGTTGCATTAAGCATAAGCGGCAGCGAATTACAACTGGCTGCCCAGGATGTTGATTTTAGCTTTGAAGGTAATGAACGCATGGCCTGCCAGTACGATGGGGAGGATCTGCAGATCGCCTTTAACGCTAAATTCTTGATTGAAATGCTGGGTGGTGCCGATACCGGTGACATTAATATGGAACTGAGTACACCAACCAAAGCTGGTATTATTAAACCAACCGAGCAGGGCGAAGGAGAAGAACTGCTGATGCTGGTGATGCCGTTGATGTTGAATAATTAAGAACATCCCCCTCAAGGGTAACCGGGCACAAATATTTAAACCGCTTTCATTTTAGAAAGCGGTTTTTTATTTCAATAAAAATCAGGCAAACTGATTCCCGTTTTATTAACTAATTTTAGTGAACGCAATCACCAAAAACTACAAACCATGTTTTTAATAATCCTTGGAATCATCATTATAATAGCGAGTTCGGTTATTTTAAAAAACAACCCGGCACTGCTGAAATTTAAACCCATTGGCCGCGTGGTAGGTTTTGCTTTTATTGTACTGGGCATTTTTAATGCCTGTGTAAAACAGATCGATGCCGGTGAAGTGGGCGTAAAGGTTTTATTCGGCAGTATTCAAAATGATGTATTGGGCAGCGGTCTGCACTTTATTAATCCCCTGCTGGAAATAAAAAAAATGGATGTTAAAACCCAGAACTATACCATGAGTGGCGTGCACGATGAAGGTGCCCAGGTAGGTGATGATGCCATACGGGTACTTACCAGTGACGGGCTTGAAGTAACGATCGACCTTACGGTTTTATACAGGGTGGTATCAAGCGATGCGCCCCGCCTGCTAAGGGAAACCGGCAGCGATTATCGTGATAAGATCGTTCGCCCCATTACCCGTACCAAGATACGTGACAACGCTGTCTATTACCAGGCGGTTGACCTGTTCGGTAATAAGCGTGAAGAATTTCAGCAACGCATTTATAAGACCATTGAAGCAGATTTTAAAACCCGGGGCCTGATGCTGGAACAATTACTCGTTAGAAATATCACGCTGCCCAATTCTGTAAAAGCATCTATCGAATCTAAAATAAATGCCGAACAGGATGCCAAGAAAATGGAGTTTGTGTTGCAAAAAGAAAAGCAGGAAGCAGAGCGCAAACGTGTTGAAGCACAGGGAATTGCCGATTATCAACGCATCATCAACACCGGCTTAACCGATCAGCAATTACAATACGAACAGATAAAGGCGATGAAAGAACTTGCACTGAGCGCCAATGCAAAAGTGATCGTGATGGGCAAAGCTGGTGCACCAATCATAATAGACGGAAAACAATAACAACTATGACATTCAAACAGATCGCTACCTACGATAACTACATGCTGGCCAATATGACCCTGGGTATGCTTACCGAGAATAATATCAAATGCCAGCTGAAGGATGAAAATATTGTTACCGTTGATCCATTACTAAACCCGGCCGTAGGCGGTATTAAACTTCTGGTAGAAGAAGGTGACTTTGACAAGGCTGTGGCATTAATGAAAGAAGCCGAAAATGAATATTTAAAAGATATTGCCTGTCCTGTTTGCAAAAGCCATTCACTGATCGTTGAAGAGAAAACCAATAAGCCTGCTGACTTTTGGGGCAAATTAAAAAACCAGGTTCTGTTTGGGCAAACATCTACCTACAGCAAAGGGTACCGCTGTACAAACTGTAAAAAATATTACAGCGAACTTCCGCCATCGTTTTAATTCTTTAACCACAAAGGTCTTTGTGTTCTTTGTGAAAAAACTTCGTGTACTTTGTG
>JBJTMN010000517.1:0-7869 GCA_046070545.1 Ferruginibacter sp. | reverse complement strand
TGTCAATTACTTCATCTCTTTTAAAAACTATCTTAAAACTCCGGCCCCGACGCTGCTCTTCAAACTCATCGCGGTGTATATTCACGATCACGTTCTCAAAATTGTCTATGAAAATAATCTGTCCTTCAATATAATCGCTGCCCAGCATGGGCCTTAATGGATTTTTAACATGAATGGAAACGCCGGCATCACCGATCTCTTCCAGTTTTTTCCCTGTATGCAATTGATGAAAGGCCCGTGCAAATACCGAAGCACAATACAGGGTATTTTTCTGCAGGGTTTTATCCAACGCCAGCGCCACTGTTTTTTGTGGCACCTCTTCCAGTATCATAGTGATCAAACCATTATCAGCACAGCCGATAAAATGGCCATTATGTTCGGCCATCAGCATATGCTCGGGCTTTTCATCAAACAGGTTCACCAGTATCAAATGAAAAGTGCCGGCAGGAAAATTTTTAATGGCATTACGGCAAACATAGGCCGCCTGCGGATAATTGAAAGGAGAAAGGTTGTGGGTAATATCAACCAGGGTAAACTGCTCATTGGTTTGCAATAACTGCCCCTTTACAGCACCAATCAGGAAATCCTGCTGGCCAATATCTGAAGTAAGGGTTAGTAAAGGCATTTTTGTTTGTTAATCCGTTAATTTGTTAATCCGTTAATTGGTTAATTGGTTAATCCGTACATCTTAATCAACGATTAAACGGATTGGCGGATTAACGTGTTAACGTACCAACTCCCCGTTTTTGAAGAAGAAATTTTTCACCAGTTTGTCTGCAAGGGAGGGAAAGAACCTGTTCATAAAAACGGTTTGTTTTCCTTTAAAAGTAAGTACCAGTGTTCTTTTTCTCTTTTGAATAGCCTGCAGAATATACCCGGCACATTTTTCCGAACTCATCATCTTTCCTTCATCCATCGGGCTTTCGCCCTGGGCACGGCCTTTTTTATTCAATGCGGCATTGCGGATATTGGATGTAGTGAACCCGGGACAAACCCACATCACGTTCACACCGCTGTCGGTCAATTCAGTTCTCAGTGCTTCTAAAAAGCCCGTTACTGCATATTTGCTGGCACTGTACCCGCTGCGGCCCGGCAAACCGCGGTAACCGGCTATGGAAGAAACACCTACGATGCTTCCTTTGCGTGCCATGATAGAGTCAAGCGCCAGTTTGGTGCAATACAATGTTCCTTTGAAATTAATATCCATTACCTTTTCTATCACATCCACTTCCAGGTCTTTTACCAGTGCCCTCATGGAAATACCTGCATTGTTGATCAGAATATCAATGCCTCCGTAAAATTCAATGGTGCTGTCAATAAAATTTTTGCAATCGTTGTAGCTGCTTACATCGGCAACCATGGTGTGCAGGGGCTTTCCGGAGTGCAGTAACTGCAGGTCGTACAATTTATCCGGGTTACGGGCACAGGTAGCTACTTTTGCACCCAGGGGTAACAGGGTATCTACCAGGGCCTTGCCAATGCCATCACTGCCACCGGTAATGACCACTACTTTGTTTTTAAAAAAATCTGTACTCATAATTTTACTTATTACAAAAATAGCCGGATTAACCTGCCAAACACAAATTTACAAAATAAAAAACCCCCGAAAGCGGGGGTTTGTGATCTGGCTGGGACTCGAACCCAGGGCCCATACATTAAAAGTGTATTGCTCTACCAACTGAGCTACCAAATCAGCCTTTTTATTTTTGGATTGCAAAGATAAGGGTATTGAATTAAAAAATTCAGCCTTAATTAATTTTTTATTAACCAGTTAAAAAAAATGTTGATAATTATTTTACAGCGTAAGTAAACTGCATCCCCTCACATCACTGCTGTCGGCCCTTCCCAATACCTCAAAACTTTCATTGGCATGCAAACGGCCAATATCATCAGTGGCAATAAAAGGGCAGCTGTGTATATTGGCAAGGTCAATTACATTCATGAATCCTGTTTTAGGCCTTTCCTGTACATCTGCTGCCGTTATAATATGAAAAGGGTCATCCTCGTCTCTCAGTAATATCTTCATCCAGCCCGGGCAATGAAATATGCCATCCCCTTTGGAGTATGCCTGCGATAAAAGTTCAGTCATACCATATTCGGAATGTACCAGGTCAATGCCTAATTGTTTTTGCAATATGGTATGCACTTCCTGCCTGGTCATTTCTTCACGACGTCCCTTCATGCCACCGGTTTCCATTACTATGGTATGTCTTAACTGCATCGGAAAAGCTTCGGCAAAATCCAGCAGGGCGTAGGTAACACCCACCAGCAGGGTGGGGAGTTTCAACAGTTCATTATGAAGAATGGTACTGTGTAATTTCTCATGCTCATATAAATAAAAACCACTTAAGGAATTGTTACTGGCTTTTATCAGTTCATCCATCATCAGCACCAGGGATGAACTTTTTCTTTCCAGGTAAGACGGGAGCAACCCAAGTATGCATTTGTTTTGTGGCGCCCCGTAAAATTTTTCGAAACAGGTTGTAAAACTTTTTCTGTAAAGACCGATGTCTTTTACAAAATGCCTGGCTGGTATTGTTTGTGTGGTTCCGCTGCTCTCAAATACAATAGCGGGTTCAAATTCACCGGTCTTTACAGCATGGGTCTTAAAAAATGATATGGGCAGAAAGGGGATTTTATTGATACTATGCACTTCCCCGGCAATAACATGAAGGCTGTCGCAAAACTGCCTGTATATAACATTATGCTGATGCTGGTAATTGAACAAAGTGATGGCCAGTTCGTTAAAATTACCGGGCAAGGCAGCAAAAATGCTTTTTGTGAAGTCCATATTTTTAACGCCTTGTTTCAACTGCAATCATTAAATTTGACTTATTAAAACACAAAGATGCGATACAGTTTACTATTTACCATAGCTATTTTGTTTTTTACGGCCTGTAAAAAAGATAAGTATACCACTGCCCCGCAGATATCTTTCAAATCTTTCAGTGCCCTGGAAGCCAGCAATTATACATCTGTTGCGGGACAGCCTGTTATTGTGCTGGAAGTAACGGATGCAGAAGGCGACCTGGGAAATATCAGTTCAACTGAACAGTCTAAAGTGTACATTAAGAATACACTTACCAATAAAGAGGATTCTCTGTTGTTCCCGGATCTGAGAAGCGTCAGCAAATCAAATTTTAAAGCAGATATTGAAGTAGGCATCAGGAATGTATTGGGAGGAAGAAGCCTGCCTACCAACCAGCGCCCTTACCAGGACACCTTGCATTTTGAAATATATGTAAAGGATTTTGCAAAAAATAAGAGCAACGTAATTTTGACTGACAAACAATTTATTTACTATACACTTCCTTAATGAAGTGGCTGCATTTCATTTTATCGCATTCCATCTTTATTGCTGTTTGCGCCCTTGCGCTTACATTCCAGACTGCATTGTTACTGCAAATAGATATTGATCTGTATGTGTACGGGTTTATTTTCTTTGCTACATTGTGCAGTTATAATTTTTACTGGATATTGAGCAGGTTATCATTTGCTTCCAGACCGGATATGGCAGCCATATTAAAAAAGCAGGCCACCGGGTACCTGCTGCTGTTCATTTCAGCCATTGGCTCACTGTATTGTTTGCTGCAGTCAGCCATACCGTTCTCTTTTGTGATCACTGCTGTTGTATTAACGGTACTGTATGCCATACCGCTTTTACCGTTACCTTTTTTAAGATTTACCCGCAGGGCCGGTGTGTTGAAAACAATTTTACTGGCACTTACCTGGGCTTACGTAACGGTAATTATACCCCTGCAAAAGGATTACGGCCTTTTAAGCGGGGCTGATCTTTTTATTTTTAGCCGTCGCTTCCTGTTCATGCTGATGCTTTGCATCATTTTTGATAACCGGGACAAAGACCTGGATAAGATCAGGGGGCTGCGCAGCCTGGCTACTGATCTAAGCCCGTCAAAACTGCGGGCATTGATCTACTGTATATTTATTTTATTGTTTGGTTCTAATTTCCTCTTCAGGCATTATGGTATCACCTTGGCACAATCCATAGCCCTGCAGGTTTCAACCATTGCTTTACTGGTTGTATACTTTTATTCAAACAAAAAACGGGGCTATCTTTTTTATTATTTTTTTGTGGATGGCATGATGCTTTTTTCGGCACTGGTCACATATTTAGCCAGTATTTAAAAACAGCTTTAAGAAATTACTTTGTAAACCCGCTGTGTACGGTCTTGCCACCAATTACACTAATGAACACTGATAATACAGCTGCCTTCGTGCAAATTCGTGTGATTCGTGGCCAAAAAACTACAACGTGGTTTATAAATACTGTTTTTAGACAGCTTCTAAGTAATTTTGCGGCAAATCAATCTTTTTTATGGCAAAATCAAAAAAATCAAAAAGTATTCTTACGGAAAAATCGTACGGTTTTTTAAAGAACTATATCAATAACCCTTCACCAACAGGATTTGAAAGCCCCGGGCAAAAACTATGGCTCGAATATGTGAAGCCCTATGTAGATACAACTTTTACCGATCCTTATGGTACCGCGGTTGGGGTTATTAATCCCGATGCTGCTTTTAAAGTGGTGATAGAAGCGCATGCAGATGAAATAAGCTGGTTTGTAAATTATATTTCACCGGACGGTTTGATATACCTGAAACGTAACGGAGGTGTAGATCACCAGATAGCACCTTCCATGCGGGTGGTGATACATGGTACAAAAGGAGCGGTAAAAGCAGTGTTTGGCTGGCCCGCCATACATACCCGTATGAATGGTGGCGACAACAAAGAAACACAGCCCAAGGTAGATAACCTGTTCCTGGATTGTGGCGCCCGCAATAAAAAGGAAGTGGAAGCGCTGGGTATCCATATCGGGGCTGTTGCTACTTACGAAGACGGGTATGAAGAAATGGCATACGATTACCTGATCGGTCGTGCGTTTGACAACCGGGTGGGTGGTTTTATGATAGCAGAAGTAGCCCGTTTGCTTAAAGAAAATAAAAAGAAACTGCCTTTTGGCTTGTATGTAGTAAATGCTGTACAGGAGGAAATAGGATTGCGTGGTGCCGAAATGATCGCCCGCCGCATTAAACCGGATATCGCGATCATCACCGATGTTACGCATGATACCACTACACCGATGATCAACAAAATGCTGCAGGGTGAATGTAGTTGTGGCAGCGGGCCATCGCTTACTTACGGGCCGGCAGTACACAATAAATTACTGGATATCATTAAAGCCACAGCCGAAAAAAATAAGATCGCTGTGCAGTTCAATACCGTAAGCAGAAGCACCGGTACAGATACGGATTCCTTTGCGTATGCCAATGATGGTTGTCCTTCGGCTTTGATATCGATCCCATTGCGTTATATGCATACCACGGTGGAAATGCTGCATAAATCGGATATTGAGAACACCATTAAACTGATGTACGAGACCATATTAACTTTAACGCCCAAATCAAAGCTGAGTTATTTTTAAAGACCGGCCATAAAACAATACAAAGCTTTAACTGTTAATGATGGTAAAAGGGTTGATCACTTGTATGGCAGTAGCTGCTGCTGCATTTCTTCTTTTGTTTTTAAAGAAGTCTGCCGATATTGCCAGGAACAGGTCGGACCAGCTTTTAAAGGAATTTAAAACTATTGATAATAGCCTGCAACCATCAGGCACAAAGTCTGATTCGGTGAATAAGACTGTTCCTGATTCACTGAACAGGCCAAATAAATAATCGTAGCAATGGAAGACAGGTTTATCAAATATTCAAAACTATATGCGCTCATATTCCTGCTATTCCTTTCTGTGCCTGTGTTGTTAGGACTTATCATTGCAGCGTTTTACGGGGTTTCAAAGATTGTTTCATCAACCGTTGCCGATATCAGTTTTGGCTTGGGCGTGGTTACGCTGGCACCTGCATTATTCATGTCGGTTTATTATATCTTTTTTAAAAGAACCAGGAATCACCCGGTAGAAACAGTAAAGCTTATTTCCCGGATACTTTTTGTTGCTGGTTTTGTTGCAAGCCTTGCCGTATTGGTATACGATATGCGTTCATTCTTCACAAAATACAGTACAGATATTGCGAGTTACCAGGGCTTTAGCCTGGCTTACCTGGCGGGCAATGTGGCCATGCTTTTTATAATAGCCATTATGCAGGCATTAACTACCAGTAAAGAAGTGGATTGGATGGACAGGAAAAGAGATTGACCTGTATACAATAGTGGTTAAAATATAAATACCCTCCCGAGAACGGGAGGGTATTTCTTTAACCCTTAAAACAACCAACATGAAACCTGTTGATAGCTTAACTGCCCTTATTTACGAATTAAAGAGCTGGTTGGTTGTGTTGATTTTTTAAAATTTATGTTAATGCCAGGTCCAGAACCTGCTGCATATTCTTCACATAATGAAATTTGATACCCTTAATATATTGCGGGTTAATCTCTTCCACATCCTTTTCATTTTGCCAGCACATGATGATCTCTTTTAAACCGGCACGGCGGGCAGCCAGTACTTTTTCCTTGATGCCGCCAACAGGTAACACCTGTCCACGTAAAGTGATCTCACCGGTCATGGCCAGGTAAGGCTTTATTTTGCGGCCGGTAAAAGCACTTGCCAGTGCACTTAACATGGTAATGCCGGCACTGGGGCCATCTTTGGGTACGGCACCTTCCGGTACGTGTATATGAATGTCTTTTTTGTTAAACAGATCAGGGGCAATATCCACTTTTTTGCAATTGGCTTCCAGGTAGGTAAGGGCCGTACTGGCACTTTCCTTCATTACATTGCCGAGGTTACCGGTCAGTTTTAGTTCACCCTTGCCTTCGCTTAACTGGGTTTCAATGAATAGAATATCACCACCCACATAGGTCCAGGCCAGACCAACGGCTACCCCCGGCATATTAGCGATCTTGTACAGGTCATTGCTGTACCTGGGTTTTCCTAATATCTTCTCCACATCATTATTGGTGATGGTAGCTTTTAATTTGCCTTTAGTCACCAGTTCCTTGGCCTGGTAGCGCATGATGCTGGCAAGTTGCCTGTCCAGTTCACGAACACCGCTTTCACGGGTATAATCCTGTATGGTCTTTTCCAGCACAGCATCACTCAGCTTAAAACAGCCGGGTTTTAAACCGTGCATTTCCTGTTGTTTCGGTATCAGGTGACGCCTGGCTATCTCTATTTTTTCCTCAACTGCATATCCACTTAAGTCTATGATTTCCAATCTATCACGTAAAGGTGCTGGTATATTGCTTAAATTATTTGCAGTAGCAATGAACAGTACCTTGCTCAGGTCGTACTCCAGTTCCAGGTAGTTATCGTAGAAGGTATTGTTCTGTTCAGGATCCAATACTTCCAGCAGGGCAGAGGAGGGGTCACCGCGGTGATCGGCACCAACTTTATCGATCTCATCCAGTATCATGACCGGGTTGCTCGATTTTACTTTTCGTATGGATTGTAATATCCGGCCGGGCATTGCGCCAATATAAGTCTTGCGATGTCCGCGTATCTCACTTTCATCATGAAGTCCCCCTAAACTTACCCGTACATATTTTCTTTGTATGGCAGCTGCTATGCTTTTGCCCAGGCTGGTCTTGCCAATGCCGGGAGGGCCTAAAAAGCAAAGAATAGGAGATTTCATATCGCCTTTCAGCTTTAAAACGGCCAGGTATTCCAGTATACGTTCCTTGATCTTCTGCATTCCGTAATGATCCTGGTCCAGTATCTTTTTGGCCTTTTTCAGGTCGTAACTGTCTTCGGTATATTCATCCCAGGGCAGGTCAAGCATCAGATCAAGGTGATTGTAAACCACTGAATAATCGGGCGTGGAAGGATGCATACGTTCCAGTTTTTCCACCCCCCTGGCAAACATCTCTTTGGCAGTTGCAGGCCATTTCTTGTTCTCG
>JBJTMN010000516.1:0-3799 GCA_046070545.1 Ferruginibacter sp. | reverse complement strand
AAAATTATTTTTAATATTGTGTAGGGAATCTTGGTTCCCGGTACTTACTAACCCATATATATATTAAAGCCTGACTCAAAAAGTCGGGCTTTATTTTTTTATTTATCTTTCTCCATTAAAAATTAATGCTGATGAATATTTACGAAATACAGCAAAATGATTTTTGTATCAGTACTGATAAAAGCAAACTCGACATCAGTATCATTCACCATTATTTATCTAAGGAAAGTTACTGGGCCAAAAATATTCCTCTTGAAACTGTTCAACGAAGTATCGAAGGTTCATATTGTTTCGGTTTGTATGTAACAGAAAATTCAATTGCAAAGCAGGTTGGTTTTGCAAGGGTGATTTCAGATTGTGCAACCTTTGCTTACCTGGCAGATGTTTTTGTGCTGGAATCTTACCGTGGACAAGGCCTTTCAAAATGGCTTATGAAAACAATTATGGAATGCCCGTACCTGCAGGGCCTGCGCAGGTGGTTACTGGCAACCAAAGATGCACATGGATTGTATCTTCAATTTGGGTTTACCGCCCTGGACAAACCCGAACGGATCATGGGATTTAAGCCATTTGAAACATACCCTGAAACCAACTCGTAATTATATCCTTAACTTGCAGCTTAAAATTTGATACATGCTTAAATCAATGACCGGTTTTGGAAGAGCAGAGCAAACTGTAAATGAAAAAACTTTTTTAGTAGAGATCAAGGCGCTTAATGGCAAGCAATTTGAATTGCAGCTTAAACTGCCACCCTTGCTGAGGCCATATGAGTTTGAGATCAGAAACACATTACAGGAACACCTGGTTCGTGGCACCATCGATTGTATGGTTATCATTAAACAGAACGGAACATCAAAACCGGTTAACATCAATACCGATCTCATTAAAGCATACTACACACAGATTGAAACACTGGCCGGGGAATTAAATATTGATACCAATTCGGTATTAAGCGCTTTATTGCGTTTGCCGGAAGTAGTAACACCCACCAACGATATTTTAAGCGAAGGTGATTATGCCGAGTTCAGTAAAGTGCTGCTGGAAGCATTAGGTAACCTGAATCAGCATAGAACAGATGAAGGTGCTGTGCTTGAAAAAGATATGTTGCTTCGCATCAGCAATATAAAAGAGCAGGAAGAGGCCATACTTGTGCTTGAACCCAACCGTAAAAAAAGGATCAAAGACGAAATAAACCAGTTGCTTGAAAAACATGTAGGCAAAGAAAACATTGATAATAACCGCATGGAACAGGAACTGATCTACTACATGGAGAAGATCGATATTCACGAAGAGCAGATCAGGCTTCGCCAGCACTGCGAGTATTTTGAATCCATCCTGGATGAAGCAGATGAAGGCAAAGGAAAAAAACTATCTTTCATTTTACAGGAAATCGGGCGTGAGATCAATACAACCGGCAGCAAGGCTTATGATGCCGACATTCAGAAGTGCGTGGTAAAAATGAAGAACGAACTGGAAAAAGCTAAAGAACAGGTACTGAATATTCTGTAAAATATTTTTAATTAAATACGTATAAAGAGTTTCTGTTAATGAAAAGATTTACCGGATATAAATTTCAATATATAATGTTGTTGATAGCATGTTTCATCTTTATCAACTCATGTACGCAAATTGAGATTTTTGAAAAGGATACATCAATACCTGGCTATAAATGGCAACAGAATTTTTCTGCTAAAGGAGATTTTGTAATTGCGGATACGGTTTCACCTTACCATATATACCTGGTTTTGCGTCATACTGATGCATACCAATATAACAATATCTGGCTTAATATAGGGCTGCAGCCGCCCGGCGACAGTATGCATATTCAGAAAATAAACCTTGTTTTGGGAAACGATGCCAATGGCTGGGAAGGGACTGGGATGAATGATATATGGGAGGTTCGTAAATTACTCAACGGAGATGCCCGAAGGTTCAGGCAAGCAGGTAAATACAGTTACAGTATTTCACAGATCATGCGGGATAACCCCTTACTGCATATTATGAGTGTTGGATTAAGGATCGAAAAGAAAAAAGATTAACAAAGCCTTTAACACAAATGCACCTGTAACCCGTTTATTTCAGAACATTTCATTATTTTGCATATTATGAAGATGAAAATAGCTGCACTCTTATTATTTATATCAATTACCGGAAATGCTATAGCCCAGTCTCAAAACCTGGAATATGTTCAAAAAGGTGAGTTTGGTATTACGGTTGGTGTAGCTCATTATTTTGGTGATTTAAATACCAGGGTTGGCCTCAACCGCCCCAAGCCTGCATTGGGACTTTTCTTCCGCAAACAGTTTGGTAATTATGTGGGATTAAGGTTAAGCGCTCACTATGCCCAGGTAGGTTATAGTGATATTTACAGCAAAAACGAATACCAGAAAACACGCAACCTCAGTTTTAATTCAAATATATGGGAAGTGGCTTTACAGGGCGATTTCAATTTCTTCAAATTCGTTCCTACTGACCCGTACTATGCATTTACCCCATACATTACATTAGGCATAGGTGCTTTTACATACGATCCGTATGCCTATACCAATGGTGAAAAGGAATTTTTGCGACCACTTGGTACAGAGGGTCAATTGGTAGGTTACAAGGGCCGGAAGCCATATAATACCATGGCTGTTTGTATACCACTTGGCGTAGGCATCAAGTATAACCTTAGCGAAAAAATAAATTTCTCTTTTGAAATAGCACATCGTTTTACTACAACCGATTACCTGGATGATGTAAGCACAACCTATGCACCAGTGAGCAGCTTTACACCATTATCAAAAGCTGCTTTGCTGCAGGACAGGTCTGTTGAAATAGATCCTGACCATCCTCTGAATCAATCCCCCGGTGGTACAAGGCAGCGTGGCTGGAGCAAACAAAAAGACCAATACATTATTGCAGAAGTTGGATTAACCTATAATATCAGTACTTACCGGTGCCCTTCAGCCAAGTAATATAAAAACTGCTTTTCAGGTATAAGGATTTCCGGATATAAGCAGTGTTATAACAGCCATTCGGGTTCTCTGAAAAATAAATCGGCAATTTGTTGTTTTTCTGAATTTTTCTATATCTTAGCATTTCCCCAATCAAATAAGTGATGATTTACCCCATCATTTTTGTCTCTTCCAAAGAATAACAAGACCGAATCCATCTATTTCTGTGATTGAACCATAGTTTATCTCACTACCAACAAGTTAACTATGGCGTTCATTCGCAACTGCTTTGTTATTGCAATAGCAATGATGTGTGTATTATTTACCAATGCACAAACAATCTGCTATCCGGTACAATCTTCAAAAACGCTGAAATCAACAGCGGAGGATGTTGCATTATTGCTGCAAAAGGCAATAAGCGGCAGTCATTTTATTACCGCTTCTTATGGTTTACAACCTCAGTCAGGTTTCATACTTGCATACGATTCAACCATTAATGGCAACCAGGCCTGCAAGGTAGAAAGTGATGGTACAGGCTTTATAAAATTTTCAGCTGCTGAAGATAACGGATTATGCTTTGGTATTTATCAGTATTTACAGCAACTGGGATTCCGTTTTTATCTGCCGGGTTCCATCTGGGAAACAACCCCGGTTCTTGCAAGCCCATATAAAAAGATAGATAGCACATTTACTTTCAACTATAAATACAATGGCTGGTATTTAAGTGGTGGCCATAACCGCTGGGTGATGGATAATGACAATAATTACGGCTGGGAATCTTATGCTGGATTGAACGGGCACAACTGGTCTTTGTACCAGCGCCGCAATGGAATGACCGGTCAATACAGCTTTTCAGGCCATCG
>JBJTMN010000515.1:0-2843 GCA_046070545.1 Ferruginibacter sp. | reverse complement strand
GTATTTGCGCCCACCAATGCAGCTTTTGACAAATTACCTGCCGGTACGGTAGACGGGCTTTTAAAACCAGAAAAGAAGGATGCCCTGACCGATATTTTACAATACCATGTGTCGGTTGGTGTATTTAAACCGGAGATGTTCCAGGACGGACAGGTGATCGGCCAGGTGAACGGCGGCAATATTACCATCAGCAAAAAAGCGGATGGCATTTATGTGAATGGCACGGCAAAGATCATTGCTTCCATTCCTGCATCCAACGGTATTGTACATGTGATAGACGGGGTGTTAACGCCGCCGGCTAAATAAATACCTGCGGTGAAAGCAGGAGTTTAACCACAAAGTTGACAAAGGTTTTTCACAAAAGATACAAGGATAAGACAAACATCTTCTTTGTAAACTTCGTGTAACCCCCTTAGTGAACTTTGTGGTTATTTTTTTCTTTCCCCTCTAAAGTTGGATCTTTTAAAATATCTTATCGGCAGCTGTATTTTCCCTGATTATCTTCAGTTGCATGACCGCTGAAATACTTTTTGCCCGTTGTTTGGCCAGGCTTGCTTTTTCGCCGGCAAACAATTCATCTACCGTTTGGGTAAACAGCTGTTCCCATCTTTCAAAATGTGCTGCTGTTAAAGGAAACAGGCGACTGATATGCTGGTGCAGCTCCATGGGGTTGCCGGTATAGGATCCGGTATAAAAAAGCAGGTTCTCAAAAAAATGATACATCACGGGTAAATGTTTATCCCAGTTAACCCGGGCAATATCGGTGAATATATACCCGATGAGTTCATCAGCCCGCACTTTGGCGTAAAAGGAATCTACCAGTTGTTCAATGTCTTTTGTTGATGTTATATCCTGTTGCATAGCCTGTTCATTTTAATGTAACAATTCATTAATGGTTGCCAGCTCCGCTTCGCTGCAATGCTGCTGCAGCAGGGGAAACAATTCCCGCTCCTCTTTGCGGATATGGGCTTCCAGTTTAAAGGCCAGTTCATTCATCAGCCCTGTAGCATCCGTTGTGCCGGCAAGGGATTGAAATAGTGCTTCCAGTTCCCGGTGCTCTGCCCGGATAGTGGCTGCCAGCCTTTGTATCAAAGGATGCCCGGGCGCTGCTATATCCAGCATCATTTCTTCCTGCTGAAAATGTTTCTGAATATGGCTTTCAAACTGCTCTATTGCATAGCGGGCCTTTTGAACGGGTCCATCGGGCAGGCCCTTGTAAACAGGCGCATCCTTTTTTAACAGCTGCGCCAGTATCAGCGTTGTATGGTGGTCTCTCGACAAGGGGGCAATGGCTTCGTGTCTTTTCATATCAGAGGTCTTTGTGGTTAAATCTTCGTAAGGACAACCAGGTGGGAATTACCACCCAGGTGATCAATACCAGGAAAGAAATGAGGAGGCCGGTGCTGGTGCCAAAGAAATCTTTGAAGATGGCACCTGTGTACCCCATCAGGGCACTCACATCCATTTTCAGCAGGATCAATATCCTGGCCAGGTCAATAGGATTTAAAGCGGTGATGCCTACCATCATTTTTTCCAGCGGGTAATCGGCAAACTGGAACAGGATGAACAATACCAGCCCGTCGAAAATGACAGCAAAATACAACCAGCATAAAATAACAATACCTATACCCTTGGCCTTATCCCTTGCAATAACAGCCGCCAGCATGGCAATGGCAACAAATATGACCGATAATAACAAACCGGTACCCAGCATCATGAACCCGGTTGGGGTTGGCTCATAGAGCAGTATGGGCAGGCCGGCCCCTATAAAAAATGCCAATGCCATGGAGATGGCCAGTCCGCTGAAAAGGCTTAGCCAGATGGTCTTGCGCCGGATCGGCTGGCTCACCAGCAGCTCCAGGAACTCGGAACTGTTGTACACATAAATGGCTGCAAACAGCAGGCTTACCAGCGGAACAATAATTAAAATGATATTGAGTAAACTCAGTAAACCCTTGGCCGAACTGTCTTCCAGGCTGAAGATACTGAAGGATATCAGCAGCAGGAAGACGGTATATGCCAGCATGATCTTATTACGCAGGATATCGATGATTACATATTTGATGATCTTTTTCATATCGTACATGTTGAGGCTGTCAGCCTGATGTATCATTAAATTAACCGTCTTTTAAAATTTATCGCTGCAGCATCACATTCGCAATGGCCCTTGATAATTTTTCTTCACCGGTATCTTCCCGCAGGTCGGCTATATTCTTATGAAAACACAGCTTACCGTCCTGCATATAAATCACCTGCGATACCAGTCCGTCCAGTTCGCTTAATATATGCGAAGTGATCAATACCAGTTTGCCTTTGTTCTTTTCTGCAATGATCTTGTCCTTTAAAATCTCAGATGCCACAGGATCCAGCCCGGCCGTGGGTTCATCCAGTATCAGCACATCGGGGTTAAACAAAAAAGCCAGTGCAGCGCTTACTTTTTGCCGGGTGCCGCCGCTAAGGGTACGCATGCGTTTGCCCTGCATCGCTGTCAGTCCAAACTGGTTTATAAGGTCTTCATCCAATACCATATCCTTATTACCCCGGATATCCTTCATCATGTTGAGTACCTGGCCAATGCTCATATTATCGGGATAGCGGCCTATCTGTGGCATGTAGCCGATGTTCTGCCGGTACTGCCAGTGATGTTTGATATTCTTACCGTTGAATGTGATAAAGCCACTGTCACAAACTACCATACCCAGGATGCTTTTGATCAGGGTTGTTTTGCCCGACCCGTTGGGCCCTATCAGGGCAATACATTCTCCTTTGTTACAGGTAAGCTGAAAGCATTGGATGATGTTTCGGTTACCTGCAACAAGGGGGAATGTATTGCCCTGATAGGC
>JBJTMN010000514.1:0-3218 GCA_046070545.1 Ferruginibacter sp. | reverse complement strand
CACCGGTAACGTATGATATATCCTTTAGGCCTTCCGTTCTTTGGTCTGAAGGGTATCTTAACAGTGCAGTTCACATTACCGCCTTCCATAGCGCCACCTACTTTTTTTAAGAGTATCTCCTTTATCTTAATTTCTTTATAGGTACTGTCGTATACCCAGAAATAATCTTTGCCCTGCAACATACTGATCACATCGGTTCCGCCAATTTTGGAAATATCCAGGTTCATATAGGCCATTTTGGGATCTGACTTAACAGCCGTGTCAACATAAAAAGCCAGGCTTTTTGGCTGAATTTCGTTTACCATGAATATGGAACCGGGGGGCGACTTTACCGTTTGCAGGCTTTTGGTAAGCCAGATGGTTTCCCGTGGATAAGCAATGCTTACCGGGTACTCCAGCCTTAACTGATTTTTGCCTTTAAGATCGTATAGCCTGATCTTAATGGTTGCTTTGGCATTGGGTTGAACCATCCCTTCTGCAATATTGAGTTTAACCGATAAAGATTTAAGATCTTTGGCAGTAAAACCCTTTGCTTCATTCAATGATAACAGGTTGGGATTGGTTAACAGTACTTCTCCTTTTGCAGAAAGCAATGTGTATTCTGCTCCTATAAAATAGTTCTTCTTTTTATCGGCTGAAATGCCGGTTGGCTGCTGAAAGCTGAACTCAAATTCCTGGTTCAATGGTATCCGGTTGCCATATAATTGCTGGCCGTTTATCTTAACAGCCATAGACTGTGTTGATATGCCTTCCTCATAGTACTGCAGCCCGGTTAAAGGCAGCATTCCTTTTTTTTGTGCATGGCAATAAGATGAAATGGAAAAATACCCAACTGTTAGCAGGAGAAGTTTATTAAACATGGTTGAGGTTGTTTGTCTAAAGATAAGGCAGTTTTACAAAAACACACTATTAAGCCTGTAGTCACATACTAATTCAAAAAAACACACGTTATAGGATTTCACAATTAGTGAAAAAATGTATTATTATTAACCAACCAAAAAAACAGATTATGAACAACCAATCAATTCTTGAACAACCTATTTTGAACCAGGCTGTGCCAAGCCCCGGTATCCCTGAAGCAGTAGGTGTTGACTACACAACCAACTACCGCACGTACATATCCGGCATCGACAAAAACCCGGATTACATCCACGCATTTAACATCCCGATGCAGGATATCGCATCGCTGGCAGATTTTACCAAATGTCCTTCTGTACGTGCCTATTTAGGCATGTCTGATCCTAAAGACATCTCTACACTTAAGCTGGTACTGGTTCCCGTTGATATTACCAATACTGATATTTTAAGTATCCAGGTTCCGGATGGTTCTGGTGGCCTGGTTGAACAAAGCAGTATTTATGATTTTACATCACCATGTCCGCAGAATTGCGATATAGATAGTCCGTTATTTAGCTAATTTAGCTAATTTTAACTATGACCATAGATTTTATAGGGGTAATTGCACCATTGTGCATATTACCCCCTATTTTTATTGCAGTTATCAGGTGGAGATTTCTTATAAAAGAAGCTAAATGGATATGCTGGTATTTACTGATCACAGCACTGATAAGTTTTGCAGCCACTATAATCGGAAAAGTTTTTCATAAAAACAATATGCCGCTGGTACATTTGCTGACGGCTATTGAAATGTTGCTTTTTATCGGCTATTACAAAACACTATTGTCAAAAAAGGAAAAGAATCCGCTTTATCTTATCCTTTCAGTTGGTTTTATTGTTTTTTGTATCATCAATGCGTTTTACATCCAGGGTATTTACAGTTACAGCAGTTATACCAGATCAGTAGAAGCCATCATCTGCATATTATTTGCCCTGAATTATTTTGCACGCCTTGCCACCGGAAAAACAATTTCCAGCTGGTCATCAAATCCTGATTTTTATTTTAACGCCGGTATTTTTTTATACTTTTCCGGAGCTTTCATGTTATTTATCTTTTCAAATTTCATCGTTTCAAATCTATCTAAGCCGGATTTCATGATCATCTGGACAATACATGCTGTTTTGGTTTTACTGATGTATCTATTCTTTACATTTGCATTCATTCTATGCAAAAAGTAACGGACAATATATTCTTACTGGTTTTATTTGCCATGCTCGGCACTTTCATCCTGGCTGCCTCCTTTATTTTCTTTTTTATACGGTACCAGCGAAAGATCACCCAGCAAAAGGAAGCAATGCAAAAAGCTGAGCTGGAGTACAATGAGCAGCTGCTGCATGCTACTCTTTTATCGCAGGAAGAAGAACGTAAGCGCATTGGAAGGGATCTGCATGATGATGTGGGCGCTTCTTTATCTAACCTGAAGATGATCATGGCACAAACTGTTGAAGTAACACCTGACAAGCCTTCTTACAAGCCACTGATAGATAATATAATTACCACCGTGCGAAATATTTCACACAGTCTTTCGCCGCCGGGCCTGTCTCTTTTTGGTTTGGAAAGTACTTTACACGAACTTTTTGATAACTTTAATCTGGCGGGCAATATTAAACTGGCTTTTGAGAATGACCTGGGTGAGCGGTTAAATGCCTTTCATGAACAAACAGCATTGGCTTTATACCGGGTTATACAGGAATTACTGACCAATACGGTTAAGCATGCCCATGCCAGCGAGGTGCTGATCAGGTGTTTTGAAGAAAGCGGCTCAACCATCATCACTTACCAGGATGATGGTAAAGGAATGGATGCTGTTGCCGGCAAAAAGCATGGAATGGGGATGCAGAATATTGAGGCCAGGTTGCGTATGATACAGGCCCATTATGAATTACCCGTTGTTGACCAAGGTTTTTTTATTAAGATTATAATACCGGCTTAACAGCTGTTTAAATATGAGTGATATATTGATCTCGCTGGTTGATGACCAGCAGCTTTTCAGAAGTGGTTTGGCTGCGTTGATCCGGTCGGTGCCGGGATTTAGTTTATTATCGGAAGCTGAGAATGGAAAGATATTCCTGGACGAACTGGAAAACTCCGGCACATTGCCGCATATTGCACTGATCGATATGGAAATGCCGGTAATGAACGGCGTTGAATTAAATGCAATACTGCAGAAAAAATATCCCTCTGTAAAGGTGGTTGTTCTTTCTACCTACAACCAGGAGCGGTTTATCGGTAAAATGATCGAAGCCGGTGCCTGTGGCTACCTTACTAAAAACTGTGAGATCGAAGAACTGGTTACCGCCATTAATTCTACCCATAAAAA
>JBJTMN010000513.1:0-6085 GCA_046070545.1 Ferruginibacter sp. | reverse complement strand
CTTTCCTTCTTGAACAAGATCACGTTTTTTGCCCGCTTTAAAGGGTATTTTGGCGGGTATGCCAGCTACTGATATAACCAAACCCGTCGATCTTTTATTACATAGTGATAGTACAGGCCCCAAAAAGACCAGGCGCCCGGTTTACATGGATTTCATGCCTCCCTGCAACAGCGCCTGCCCGGCGGGAGAGAATATCCAGGCCTGGATGAGCTTTGCACAGGCAGGAAATTATTTTGAAGCTTTTCAAACCCTGGTGGAAGATAATCCCTTCCCGGCCATTATGGGCCGTGTATGTGTAAAGCCCTGCGAAACAGGCTGCAACCGAAATCATATAGACACTACCGTAAATATCCATGCCGTAGAGCGTTATATCGGCGATGAAGCCATCAGGCAAAAATGGCCCATACAGTTCAAAGCATATGCAAGCGGCAAAAAGGTTCTGGTAATTGGCGCAGGCCCTTCCGGTTTATCTGCTGCCTATCACCTGGCCCGTATGGGACACGAAGTGGTGATTTATGAAGCCGGTGAACATGCAGGAGGTTTAATGTGGACCGGCATACCCGACTATCGTCTGCCAAAAGATATCCTCGATTTTGAAGTGGACCGCATAGTTAGAACAGGAGTAAAAATTCAACTGAATCATAAGGTTAATGACCTGCTGCAGGAAAAAGAAGCCGGTGGTTTTGATGCCGTGTACCTGGGTATCGGGGCAAACCTTATTCACCAGGAAGATCTTGAAAAAGACGATTCGGTTTACATAACCGATGCCTTTGGATTTTTTAAGGAAGCAAAGTCCAACCCCTCTCCTTTTGTAAAAAAGAAAGTGGTGATCTACGGCGGTGGCAAACTCGCTATGTACCTGGCAAGAATGGTGAAGAGATTCGGATCGGAGGCCACGGTATATTTTTCCGGCGATAAAAAACTAATGCCTGCGTATGATTATGAAACAGAAGATGCGCTGGCTGAAGGTGTGGATGTGCAGCTTTTAAAGAGCATCAAAAGCATCAGCAAGAACAAGATCACACTGGAGCAAATGAAAGTGGAAAAAGGAAAAGCTGTTGGCTGCAACGAATTTGAAACCATTGATGCAGATGTACTGATCGTTGCAAACAAGCAGGAAACAGATGCTGGTTTCCTGCGTTCGGTAGACGGCCTGGTTATTAACGATGATGGCACCATCAAGATCGATACGCAACGCATGACTGGGTACCAGGGAATTTTTGCCGGTGGAGATATGCTGCCCGGAGAGAACCGCAGCGCTACCATCGCTATCGGACAGGGAAAAAAAGCTGCAAAATATATTGATGCATTTTTAAAAGGCATCACATTTCAGAAACCTGAAAAGCATGCCACAGCCAGTTACAGGAAACTGCACATGTGGTATAAAACAGATGCCCCACAAAAAGAACAGGATAAACTGGCACCCGAGGTTGCCATTCAGAATTTTGATGAAGTGAATGCAGGCTTGTCTGAAAAAGAAAGCCGTTATGAAGCACAACGTTGCTTAAGCTGCGGCAACTGTTTTGAATGCGATGGTTGTTTTGGTGCATGCCCCGAAGATGCCATTATAAAACTGGGTGCCGGCAACCGCTACAAATTCAATTATGATGCCTGCACGGGATGTGGTGTTTGCTTTGAGCAATGCCCCTGCCATGCCATTGAAATGATTCCAGAACCTGCTAAAACCATGTAAAATGCCCAACACAAATAAATTAATTGCAACCATAGATGGCAACGAAGCAGCTGCTTATGTGGCTTACCGGGTAAATGAAATTTGTGCTATCTATCCCATCACTCCTTCCTCTACCATGGCTGAACTAGCCGATGAGTGGAGCGCCAAAGGCATCAAAAATATATGGGGTAATGTACCCGATGTATTGGAAATGCAGAGCGAAGGCGGCGCTGCAGGTACCGTACATGGCTCCTTGCAGACCGGCGCTTTAACAACCACCTTCACTGCATCACAGGGATTGATGCTGATGCTGCCCAACATGTATAAGATTGCAGGAGAATTGACTGCCACTGTATTTCATATTGCTGCCCGTTCGCTGGCTGCTCAGGGCCTTTCCATTTTTGGTGATCACCAGGATGTGATGGCTGCAAGAACAACAGGCTTTGCCATGCTGAGTTCTGCCAGTGTGCAGGAAGCACATGATTTTGCACTGATTGCACAGGCAGCAACCCTGCGTTCCCGGATTCCGTTCATGCATTTTTTTGATGGCTTCCGCACATCGCATGAAGTGAATAAACTGGAACTGTTATCTGACGAGCAGATTAAATCTATGATACCCGATGAGTATGTTTTTGCCCACCGTAAAAGAGCATTGAATCCAGATCATCCATTCATAAGAGGTACCGCACAAAACCCGGATGTGTATTTCCAGGGCAGGGAAACCGTGAATGCATTCTATGACGATACCGCAGGCGTTGTTGATGATGCCATGCGGGAGTTTGAAAAAATGACCGGCAGAAAATATGAACTGTTTGAATATACCGGTGCTGCCGATGCTGAAAGAGTGGTCATCATTATGGGCTCGGGTGGAGAAACGGTTGAAGAAACAGTGAAGGCACTAATTACTGCCGGTGAAAAAGTGGGTGTGATACAGGTTCGTTTGTATCGTCCTTTCTCCTTAGAACATTTCATCAGATCATTACCGGCTTCTGTTAGATCAATCGCCGTATTGGATCGCACTAAAGAATCAGGCGCATCCGGTGAGCCGATGTACCAGGATGTTTTATCAACATTGGTAAGTGCTCTGCAGCAAGGCAAGATCAAACAACTGCCCAATATAGTAGGCGGACGTTATGGCCTTTCTTCCAAAGAGTTTACACCAGCCATGGTGAAAGCGGTGTATGATGAGCTCAAAAAAGATCATCCGAAAAATAATTTCACCATTGGTATCAATGATGATGTAACACATACCAGCTTACCCTATGATGAATCTTATATTTTAGATGAATCTGAATGGCGCCAGGGATTATTCTTTGGCCTGGGTGCAGATGGCACGGTGGGTGCCAATAAAAATACCATTAAGATCATCGGCGAAAATACCGACCTGTATGCCCAGGGGTATTTTGTGTACGATTCAAAAAAATCCGGTGCCAGAACCGTTTCGCATTTGCGCTTCGGGCCAAAACCCATCCGGGCTCCATACCTGATCAGCAAAGCCGATTTTATAGCCGCTCACCAGTTCAACTTTACCGAAAAAGTAGAGATGCTGAATTTTATAAAACCCGGCGGCACTTTTTTACTCAACAGTCCTTACAACAAAGAGGAGGTTTGGGATAAACTGCCCGGTTCTGTTCAGCAGGAGATCATCAGTAAAAAACTTGCTTTCTATATAATTGATGCAAATACCGTTGCAAGAGATACCGGCATGAATGGCAGGATCAACACCATCATGCAAACCTGCTATTTTGCATTGAGTGGCGTGTTACCAAAAGACGAAGCCATTGAACAGATCAAACATGCGATTGAAAAAACCTATACTAAAAAAGGAAAAGCAGTAGTAGAGAAGAATTTTGAGGCCGTTGATGCAACGCTTGCCAACTTATTTGAAGTCACTGTTCCTGCATCAGCCAGTTCAACAGGTAAAATGCTTGCCATCGTTGGCAACGATGCTCCGGATTTTGTAAAAGATGTTACAGCAAAAATGATGTCGGGCCATGGAGATGAATTGCCGGTAAGCAAAATGTCTGTTGACGGAACCTACCCCAGTGGCACCACCAAGTGGGAGAAAAGAAATATCAGCGACCAGGTACCTTTGTGGCAACCCGACCTTTGCATACAATGTGGTAACTGTGCATTTGTTTGTCCGCATAGCGTAATACGTGCAAAATTTTACAATGAAGGGTTTTTGAAAAATGCACCGGATGGTTTTCAATCTGCACCCATTAATTCAAGAGGATTTCCCGAAACCAAATATACATTACAGGTATATGCCGAGGATTGTACCGGCTGTAATTTATGTGTGGAAGTTTGCCCCGCTTCAGATCCAATAAACCGCTCTTTCAAAGCAATTAACATGACTGAGAAGGAACCCGATCCACTTAAAATTAAAAAACAGATCGGTTTCTTTGAAGATCTTCCCTGGAATAACCGCTCCGAAATTAATTTCTCTACTGTACATGGTGCACAGTTCATGGAGCCATTGTTCGAGTTCTCGGGAGCCTGTGCAGGTTGCGGTGAAACTCCGTACATCAAACTATTGTCGCAGTTGTTTGGCGACCGCTTACTGGTCGCCAATGCAACCGGCTGTTCGTCTATCTATGGAGGTAATTTACCAACCACACCATGGACCATGAATGCAGCCGGACAAGGCCCCGCCTGGTCTAATTCTTTGTTTGAAGACAATGCAGAATTTGGCCTGGGCATGCGCATGACAGCCGATCATCAATCGGCTATGGCCCACCGTTTATTAAAACAACTGGCCCCGCAACTGGGCGATGCTTTTGTGCAGGAGATCATGGATGCGCCGCAATTACAGGAGTCTGAAATTGCCGCACAGCGAAAAAGAGTTGAATCACTGAAAGAAAAATTGTTGAACATCAACGAACCGGCAGCCCAACACCTGTACTCTGTTTGCGAACAGCTGGTACACCGCAGCGTGTGGCTGGTGGGAGGCGATGGATGGGCTTACGATATCGGCTATGGCGGACTGGATCATGCACTGGCCAGTGGAAAAAATATAAACATCCTGGTGCTGGATACGGAAGTGTACAGCAATACAGGCGGACAAAGTTCTAAATCAACACCAACGGCAGCTTCTGCAAAATTTGCATCGGCCGGTAAACGTGGCGGTAAAAAAGATTTAGCTATGCAGGCCGTGTCGTATGGTAATGTATATGTAGCAAGAATTGCTTTCGGCGCAAACCCACAGCAAACCATGCTGGCCATGCGTGAAGCCGAAGCCTATGATGGCCCATCATTAATATTGGCCTACAGTCATTGCATTGCTCATGGGTACGATCTGAAAGACGGATTAATGCAACAGAACAATGCAGTTGCCAGCGGCTACTGGCCACTGATGCGCTACAATCCTGTTTTGAGAATGAAAAAACTGAATCCGTTCATTCTGGATTCCACCAGGCCGGAAATACCATTAAAAGAATTTGCTTATAAGGAACTGCGGTATAAAGTACTTACACAAAGTAATCCTGAACAGGCAGAAGAACTGATGACCTTGGCACAGGAAATGGTGAACCTGCGTTGGAAGAACTATGAAGAACTGGCAACAAAAGCCGCCAGTGACTTTACGCCGGTAGCATAATTGAAGCCACGAATTACACTAATGAACACGAATTGCTTTCATTAGTGCCATTTAGTGTATTTCGTGGCTAACTAATATTTCATTATAACTAAAATGAGTTTTATGGATCTACGTACAACTTACATGGGATTAAACCTCAGATCACCGATCGTGGTTTCTGCCTGCACTTTATCAGAAGAAGTTGGCAATATTGTTCAGATGGAAGATTCCGGGGCTGGCGCCGTGGTTTTATTCTCTTTGTTTGAAGAACAACTGAAAAAAGAAGAAGCGAAATACGAAGCCATTGTACGTAGTACCAGCAATATGTTTGCTGAAGCCAGTGATTTCTTTCCCGACCTGGATGCCTATCACAAAGGATCTGATCAGTACCTGGAAATAATCCGCAAGGCAAAAGAAAAAGTGAAGATCCCCATCATTGCCAGCCTGAATGGCATTACTAATGAAGGCTGGATCCATTATGCAAAGCAAATGGAACAGGCCGGTGCCGATGGACTGGAAGTGAATATCTTCTTTATTCCCGCCGATGTGCATTTATCAACATCTGCAGTGGAATATCGTTACCTGAATATTATTGATGAATTAAAAGCAACGGTCAAAATCCCGGTGGCTGTAAAACTTAATCCATACTTCAGTGCCATGGGCAATATGGCAAAGCGCATGCAGGAATACAAAGCCGATGCATTGGTTTTGTTCAACCGGTTTTACCAGCCGGATTTTGATATCAATAAATTAACCCTGTTGCATAATCTGCAGTACAGCGAATCCAACGAGATCAGGCTGCCGCTTTTATGGATCGCACTGCTCTACGGCCGGGT
>JBJTMN010000512.1:0-2407 GCA_046070545.1 Ferruginibacter sp. | reverse complement strand
AGACTTTTTTTTATTTTAAAAGTCACCCGGGCCAGAAACACAGAAACTAAACTGATTATTTTATAAACCTACTTAATTGCCAGATTAATTATGAGAAAGATATTTGTTATTCTTGCTGTTTCATTTGCTTTTAAAAGTAATGCCCAGCAAATAGTCAGGGCAAGCGGCAACGTACAGATAGTTACAACATCAGGAACCAAAACCGTAATAAATGGTGGTGGAATTACTTTTTTGGGCACCAGCAAGTGGACTGCTACCGATGATTCTGTATACGTGGTTAAAACTACCGCAGGCGGAACAGAAGGCTGGCTGGATTCAACCACTGCCGGAGCCATGGACCCCACCAGCACCGGAAGTGTCTTTTTCAGGGGAACAGACAGGCAAAGTTTTTATGGTAAAACCCAGTTCTACAACCTTTTCATTCGCAATACCGTTGGCGATACCCTGCTCTCTGCCTGCGAAGTAAGAAATAATTTACACCTGGATACCGGTTTTGTTTTTACCCGTACCGGTTATGGCAACGATAGTTTATGGGTAAGTAATCCTGCTATAGCAGCCATTACATCTACCAGCAACTATACCAAAAGTTGGGTAAACGGCAGGCTTAGCCGCACCGGCAATGTGATTGGTTCTGCAACCCCCAACCCTGCTGTTTCCTACCTGTTCCCGGTAGGAAAAACAGACAGCTTATACGCCCCCATCAAGCTTGCAAAAGTAAATGCAACCACCACCACCTGGACCGCAGAATATACACCTGCTACCCCTTTTGACCGCCTTAACAGGTTTTACCCTCCCGTTGATCATGTGAGCAGTGTGGAATTCTGGGAGATCACCAGCAACAACCAGGGCACTACTGATGATGATGCCATGCTGAGTTTATCCTGGAGAGGCCACAGCCAGGTAAGTGCCAATGCATTGGTCAGAGATAGTTTACTGGTTGTACAATATATAAACAGACCACCCTTTACCTGGGATGCACCCGGAAGCTGGGCAACAGGCAGGGCTATTGGACCAGATAGCCTTTCCGGTTATGTTACATCTAACGCACCTACCAATAACTATTCTTTTTTGGAAAGAAGATTTACACTGGGTACCTACAGTAAATTCAATGCACTTCCTGTAAAGCTGATATATTTTACAGCCGTTGCTGATGGAAACAAAGTACGCCTGAACTGGGAAGCAGCCAACGAGCAGGAAACTGTAAGATATGAAATTGAACGATCCCTTACAGGTTCAAATTTCAGCAAGATCTCAACGGTGCTGTCACGCCAATTATCGCAATCGGCCTATGTTGATTTCGACAACTCCCCGCCACCGGCTGGAACTATTACCGCCTGAAGATATTTGATAAGTCGGGCAATTATACCTATTCCATTATCAGGCCGGTTAAGTTTGAAAAAGGAAAAGAACAGGTTAACCTCTTCCCGGTACCGGCAGCAACGGTGTTAAATATCCAGTTACCATCATCCTATGTAAACAAAGTACAGATGCAGATCTTTGGAGTGGATGGTAAATTTATAGCATTGTTAAAACCGTCATCAAACACTGTGGTATTGAATGTACAACCACTTGCAGCAGCTACCTACTTCCTGGTAATAACAAAAGAGGATGGTAGCAAAGAAACTTATCGTTTTATAAAACAATAAGCCATAAAATTTAGCCGGTGATTATTCAGAAATAGTATTCCTGAATAATCACCGGCTTTTTAATAACTGTACTGGTTTAAAATCCTTACAATTGAAATCCCCTCTATAACAGGAAGCAAAAAAATCATTTTGTAAACAATTATCAATTCAACCATGTCCAAACTTCTACGCTTTGTGATTGCAGCAATCACCACAGTTACGCTTCACCAAAACATTTCGGCACAATCCGTAAGTATTAATACCACTGGTGCCGTTGCATCCCCCAGCGCTATGCTGGATGTAACAAGTACAACCAAAGGTGTGCTGGTACCACGCATGGACAAAACGGCAAAAAATGCTATTGCCACACCGGCCAATGGTTTGCTGGTTTACCAAACCGGGCCTGATAGTATTGGCTTTCATTATTATGACCAGCCAAATACAAAATGGGTTTTTATTAATGCCAGTGGCTTTGCTACAGATACGCTTGCCTGGAAAACCAAGGGTAATACAGGCCTGACAGATACCTCCAGCTTCTTTGGCAATATTGATAACGTGCCGCTTAATTTCAGGCAAAACAATACCAAGGCAGGCCGTATAGATAATATAAAAGGCAACGTTTTCTTTGGTAATGCTGCAGGCAATGATACTGCCGTTGGTTATGTTAATATTGGCAATAATGCAGGCGCCGCCACCAATAATAATTTTCCGGGGGTTAATATAGGTAGTAATGCCGGCAGGTTGGCTAATGCAGGCAATGCCAATAGCGTAAATATTGGTGT
>JBJTMN010000511.1:0-12686 GCA_046070545.1 Ferruginibacter sp. | reverse complement strand
CAGTATCATCCCCTGGCTTTCAATCCCCCTCATTTTACGTGGGGCCAGGTTAGCAACCACTACAACCTGTTTACCGATAATATCTTCAGGACTAAAATGTAATGCAATACCACTTACAATGGTCCTGGTCTCTGACCCCAGGTCAACAGCCAGCTTTAAAAGCTTATCTGCTTTCTCTACTTTCTCGGCTGTAAGTATCGTTCCTACTTTCAGGTCGATCTTTGCAAAATCATCGAATTGAATTTCGGGTTTTGCAATCGGGGCCTCTGCCTTCTCTGCTGCCGGCTGTTCTGTTTTATTTTCCATTTTAATTTTTTCGCTTTTAATTTTTAATTTTTCAACCTGTGCTTTTACTTCATCTTCTTCTATTTTCCTGAACAGCAATTCAGGTGGCCTTAAGGAATACCCTACACTCAACAGTTTGGGTTTACCGGCATTTTCCCATTCCAGCATTTTGTCAACCACCTTCATCATGTAACACATTTTCTTTGCAGCAAATGGCAGGAATGGATTGATGAAGACAGCCAGGTTAGCGGTAAGCTGCAGGCAAATGTGCAGGCAATTGTCAATTAGTTTCTGAGAGCCGGGATTTGCTTCCAGAGATTTGGCAACGATCCATGGCTCTTTATCCTGCATGTATTTATTTCCTTTCCTGGCAAGATCTATCACTTCGTATAGTGCATCTCGGAACTTATATGCTTCAATTAAGTTTTCAATTTTAGTTCTTGTATTCTGAAATTCCTCAAACATTTTTTTATCGGCATCATCCAAAATAGCTGCATATAAAGGCGGCACTTTACCCTTGCATAATTTGTGCATCAGCACAAATGTGCGGTTTACAAAATTACCGAATATGGATACCAGCTCGCTGTTCACTGCATCCTGGAAACCTTTCCAGGTAAATTCGCTATCCTTGGTTTCAGGGGCTATCTGTGTTAAGTAGTATCGCAATGCATCCACCATCTGGTCGCCGCCATTTTCAGGCTTTACAAAATCGTTGATGTAATCATCCATTTCAATACTCCATCCACGGCTGGTACTCATCTTATCTCCTTCCAGGTTCATGAATTCGTTACTGGGCACATTATCTGGTAAAATATTGCCATGGAGTTTCAGCATCACCGGAAATATGATGGCATGAAAAACAATATTATCCTTGCCAATGAAATGCACCAGTTTGGTATCGTCGTTATACCAGTAAGGCTTCCAGTCTTTGTTATTATCCAGTGCCCATTGCTTTGTTGCGCTTATATAACCGATCGGTGCATCAAACCAAACATACAATACTTTACCTTGGCCTCCTTGTACATCGGCAGGCAAAGGAACACCCCAATCCAGGTCGCGGGTTACAGCTCTTGGCTGCAAACCCAGGTCCATCCAGCTTTTACACTGGCCCAGCACATTTACTTTCCAGTCTTCTTTATGTTCAGTTAATATCCATTCCCGTAAAAAAGCTTCATGTTTATCCAATGGCAAAAACCAATGGGTGGTTAATTTTTTAACCGGCGGATTGCCGCTTAAAGTACTGCGTGGATCAATCAGCTGATCGGGACTCAGTGATGTACCGCATTTTTCGCACTGATCGCCGTAGGCATTTTCATTTGCACAAACAGGGCAGGTGCCGATGATGTATCGGTCGGCCAAAAATGTTTTAGCTTCTTCATCGTAAAACTGTTCGGTTTCTTTCTGCTCCAGGTTGCCCTTATTGTTGAGTGCGGTAAAAAATTCCTGCGCTGTTTCATGGTGCAGCGGCGAGGAGGTCCGGTGATAGATATCGAAAGAAATGCCCAGGTCGGCCATATTGCTTTTAAGCATGGCGTGGTATTTATCTACGATCTCACGGGGAGTAGTATTTTCCTTCATGGCCTGTATGGTGATGGCAGCACCATGTTCATCGCTGCCGCATACATATACTACATCTTCTTTTTTTGCACGCAGGTAACGTACATAAATATCGGCAGGCAGGTAAGCCCCGGCCAGGTGGCCAATATGCTTGGGCCCGTTTGCATAGGGCAGTGCCGATGTTATCAAATATCGTTTGGGTTGTTTCATTGCGATGCAAAAATACCTAATCAGCGGTCAAAACCGAAATTTGAGTAAATTGTCTCATGAAACGCAAACAATTTCTTTCTTCTTTTATTCCGCTGGCTGCTTCATTGAGTGCAGTGGCCAGGGGCAAAACCAGCATCGGACCTGATTCTCCCGTTAATATACCTCCCTACCTGAAGCCAGGCGACACGGTTGGTATTTGCTGCCCTGCGGGTTTTATGAAGACAGAAGATATACAACCAGCCCTGCTTAAACTGGCCGAATGGGGTTTTAACACAAAAGTTGGCGCTACCGTAGGCAAAAAAGATTTTACATATGGCGGCACTGATGATGAACGCATACAGGACCTGCAGCAAATGCTGGATGACAAGACAATAAAGGCCATCCTTTTTGCAAGAGGCGGTTATGGAGGTGTACGCATTATCGACAAACTGAATTTTAAAAAATTTGACCGTGACCCCAAGTGGATCATCGGTTTTAGTGATGCCACGGTCTTTCATTCGCATATCAATGAAAAATACCGGGTGGCCAGCATCCATTCAAAAATGTGCAACAGCTTTCCCGGTGACTGGGGCAATGCCGAGCCGGCTCAAAAAGAAACCATTGAATCAATCAACAAATGCCTGAAGGGAGAAAGGATGAAATATCTTTTTACACCCAACGAAAAAAACAAGACCGGCATCGCCACGGGTGAACTCGTTGGCGGTAATTTAAAAACACTGGAATCCCTGGCCGGCAGTGCATCCGACATCCATACAAAAGATAAGATCCTTTTTGTGGAAGATACCGGGGAGTATTTATACAGCATAGACCGGATGTTCTGGAATTTAAAACGAAGCGGCAAACTGGAAAAACTAAAAGGACTGATCGTTGGCGGTTTTAAAATAAAGACAGATGATCCCGGCGAAGAATTTGGAAAAAGCATTGAAGACATTGTGCTGGAAAAAGTAAGTGAATATAATTACCCGGTTTGTTTTGATTTTCCGGTAGGACACCAGAAAAATAATTTTGCCCTCAAATGTGGCGTATTGCACTCATTGGGCGTACATTTAAACGAATGCAGATTAATAGAAGTAAGATGATAAAGATCCCCCCGTATTTAAAGAAAGGCGATATGATCGGCATCACCTGCCCGGCTGGTTATATGGCTGCAGAAAAAGCCCAGGCCTGCATCAGCACATTACAAAGCTGGGGCTTTGATGTGATGGTGGGCAAAACGCTTGGCAGCAGTTCTGCAAATTATTTCAGCGGTACCGATGAGGAGCGCAGGGATGAATTACAGGCCATGCTGGATGATGAAAATATCAATGCTTTACTTTTTGGCCGTGGCGGTTATGGCATGGGCCGCATTATTGACGGGCTTGATTTTACAAAATTCAAAAAGAAACCAAAATGGGTTATCGGCTTCAGTGATATTACTGTTTTGCATGCACACCTGTACAGCAAGATAAAAACAGCATCGCTGCATGCTCCCATGGCGGCCGCTTTTAATGAAGGTGAAAATGAATTCATCAGATCCCTGCACAAAGCCCTGAAAGGCAAAAAAGCCAGCTACAGTTGTGCTGCACAAACATTCAATAAACCTGGCATAGCCAGCGGCGAACTAGTGGGCGGTAATCTTACTTTACTGGCAAATATTACCGGCACGCATTCAGATATCAATACAAAAAATAAGATACTTTTTATAGAAGATATTGGTGAGCAGATCTATAATATTGACCGGATGCTCTACCAATTAAAGCGCAGTGGCAAACTGGCAAACCTGGCAGGACTTATCATTGGCGGCTTTACCGATATGAAAGATACCGAAAGGCCATTTGGGAAAACGGTGTATGAAGCGATCGCTGATATACTGGCAGAATATGATTACCCGGTGGCTTATGGTTTTCCTGTTAGTCATGGTACAGAAAACTATGCTTTGAAGATTGGTGTACCATACACTTTAAAAGTTGGCAGATCAAAAACGCAATTAACGGAGATTTAATAAACTATCGAGTTTGCGCTGAAACAAAGGAAAATCATTCAAGTTATGATGAGTGCCTTTATCAACAGTTACAAATTCATCAGTTGGTTTTAAAACCGCCTTCAGCCTGGATGCATTTCGGTAAGGTATCACCCCATCATCGTTTCCATGAAAAATAGTGATAGGATATTTCACATCGGCCAAAAATTCATTAGAGGGTATTTTAAACGTACTCATTTTCCCCGTTGGATAAATGGGGGCATAGCAACTGAACAGCGAAGGAATGCTGTAGTAGGGTGTTTCCAGGATCAGCCTCTTGTTATTTGTTTCTGATGCAACATAGGATGCAATGCCGGTACCAAAGGATTTTCCGTAAAGAATAATGCTATCGCTGTGATATTTTGAAGATGCCATTTTCTGTACCTGCAATGCCTGTTCGTATAATTTCTTCTCTGTTCTATCGCCCGTGCTTTTGCCAAAGCCGGGGTAATCTTCCATCCACACTTCGTAGCCATGTTTGGTAAAGTTGCCTGCAAATTTTGCATAGCGTTCTATATTCTGCCTGTTTCCATGAAAATAAAGCACCACCCCTCTTCTGAGTGAATCTTTCGGAAGAAATTTGATCATATTAATGGTATCGGTACTGTTAAAAGGAATGTTCATTTCTTCAAACGGAACATTAAAATGGTATACATAAGCATTTGAAAGCTTCTCCGGATGAAACAGGAAGCGTTCCTGCAGGTAGAATAAAGCAATACCAATGAGGCAGTAGAGCAGTATTATGATCTTTACCCAACGATAGATTCTTTTGCGATTCATGGGGCAAAGTTAATCCGTTAATCCGTTTAAACGTTCATTTGTACAGACGCTTAGAATTGTAAGGACTACGGATCAGCTAATTAACCAATTAACGGATTAACAAGTGTCAGTACTGTAAAATATCCCTGATAAAATTATGATACTCCGGAAAGGATGGCAGATTATTATGTCCGCCGCCCGGAATGCGTATGAGTGTGATCTTTCGGGGGCTGATCGCCTGTAATTTTTCGCTGTTACTAATAGGCAGTAACCAGTCTTTGGTTCCATGTAATATATACGTGTGGCAGTTTACCCTGCTTATCCATTTATCGGTCCGGATATGGTAACGTAAAACGTAACGCACCGGCAGGAATGGCAAAAACCGTTCAATCGCTTTTTTAAAACTAAAATAAGGTGCATCTAAAATTAAATAGCGTGGTTTGTTATCACTCGCAATTTTTGTTGCAAATCCGCTACCCAGGCTGCGACCGTAAACGATCATGTGGTTCTCATTATATTTTGCAGCCAGGGTTTCATACACAAACTGCATATCGTTCAACATATCCTTCTCGTTTCTTTTACCAGTGCTTTTCCCAAAGCCCCGGTAATCAACCAGTACCACATCGTATTGATAGCGGTAGAAATCTACTGCGTATTTTGACCAGCCTTTTATACTCCGGCTGTTGCCATGAAAATACAATACCAGCCCCAAAGGCTTATCTACCTTAAAATGCAGGCCATTGATCCGCACACCGGGTTCCACATCAAAAAACAATTCCTCAAAAGGTGCATCGTATTTATAAACAAAATCCTGTTTTAATTTCTCGGGCTTAAAGATGAATTTCTCCTGCAAAAAATAAGCAAGCACAGAAAGGACTGCAATGCCGGTGATGATATAGATAGCGATTTGAAGCAAAAATTTAGTTTTGGGTCTTGTGTTTATTGTTTTGTGTTATTGCACCCTATTAAATTAAGCATTCTGCCTCAAACACAAAACGCTAAACTCCAAACTGTGCCTTCCATGCTTCGGTGCCACCAATAAGATTGCATAGGTTGGTAAAAGGTGATTTTTGCTGCAGGCGTTGAATGGCAACCTGGCTGCGGATACCTTTGCGGCAGTAGATGATAACAGGCTTATCAGTAGCTATCTTATCCATTTGTTGTGTAATTTCATTAAGCGGAATAAGTTGCCCGCCGATATTGAATTCTATGTGTTCGTATGACTCACGAACATCAATCAATTGAAAATTTTCTGCATTTGCAATCTTCGCCTTAAGTTCTTTAACAGTTATAGATTTCATGGTTTGAAAGAATACCCTACTAAGACACAAAGCACACTAAGAATATTATTTTGTGTGCTTTGTTACTTTGTGGGAAAATTTATGGGCTACTCCTCTTCATCAATATAAATTCGGGTGAGTTTTAATTTGCTTACCGGTGCAATGATCAGCGGAAATTTCTCTACCTGCACTGTATTTTGTTCAAGGCCAAAACCCTTTTCCTCACTTAACGAAATCTCTTTCAGCCAGAAATACAGTTTCATGATAACCCGTTCAAAGAAAGGCAGTTCATTATCCTGGCTCAGGAATTTTTCCATCACTACAAAACGAAAATCGCCTACTACATTATTACGTTGCTGGCTTTCGTACCGGCTGGTAACATTCACTTCCCGGTTTGCCACCAGGTCTTCCACCACTTTTTTAAACATCAGGTTAATACGTGGGGCCATACGGAACCCAAGCCTGAACTCAACCCGGATGATATCATTGGGTATAATATGCTCAACTGAATATTCGCAGGTGTACGGGTCATCCATGGTATCTACATGCACAAACCAGAAAATATCGGCACGTTTTGGTTTACCACTGAGTATACTGTAAATTATTTTATGCTCGATCTCTTTGGGATTATTGGCACTGGTTAAATACACCAGGTGAGTAGCGTATTTAGGTACAGAAGTATCGTTACTGAGTTCTTCCAGTTTGGGAATGTATTCTTCAAGCCGTACAAACTCTACGTACCGGTTTTTAATTTTGCGTGCTCTGTACCAGATGTACATTACGGCAAACAAACCACCGCCTACGATCAATGTAACATAACCACCGTGTGGAAATTTATCGAGGTTGGCAATTAAAAAGCTCAGTTCAATCGTTAAAAAAGTTCCCAGGAACAGGTAAATGAAATAAGCCTTTACCCGGTGCAGCACCATGAAATTTGCTACCAGAATAGTTGTGGCCAGCATACATAAAGTAATGGCCAAACCATAGGCGGCGCCCATGGCACTGGAGGTTTGGAAATACAGTACAATGCCTACGCAACCCACAAACAACAGGGTATTAATGCCCGGCACAAATAGCTGTCCTTTGGCCTCGGTTGGATAATTGATCTTCATCTTTGGCCAAAGGTTCAGGCGTATGGCTTCACTGATCAGTGTAAACGAACCGCTTATTAAAGCCTGGCTGGCAATAATGGCGGCCGCTGTTGCAATGATGATACCGGGTATCAGGAACCAGTCTGGCATTACTGCATAAAAAGTTTTGCCTTCAAAAATCTTTCCCGTTTGGTTTTGAAGCAACCACGAAGCCTGCCCAATATAAGTAAGCACCAGGCATGATTTTACAAAGATCCACGACCTGCGAATATTACCGCGGCCACAATGTCCCAGGTCGCTGTAAAGCGCTTCGGCACCTGTGGTACAAAGGAATACGGCCCCTAATAACCAGAATCCACCGGGATATTCTTTCAGGAAGGTGATGGCTTCGTATGGATTGAGTGCTTTAAATACACTGGTATTGTCGGTAATATGAGATACACCTAAAAGTGCCAGCATGGTAAACCAGGCCAGCATGATAGGCCCAAATAACTTACCAATACTGGAAGTACCAAATTGCTGCATAAAGAACAGGATCACCAGCACAGCAATTACAATATAAATGATGGTTGACTGGGGAACATGGCTGAAGGCAGGTGTGATCCTTAGCCCTTCAATGGCAGATGTTACCGAGATGGGCGGGGTTATCATACCATCGGCCAGCAGGGCTGCGCCACCTATCATGGCTGGCAGTACCAGCCACTTGCGCCTTCGTCTTACTAACGTATATAAAGAAAATATACCACCCTCACCCCGGTTATCAGCCTTTAAAGTAAGTATGACATATTTGATGGTTGTTTGCAGGGTGAGTGTCCAGATGATACAGCTTAAGGAACCAACCACTAAAAGTTCGGTAATGATCCTGCCGTGAATGATCTCATCAAAAACGTACAGCGGGGAAGTTCCGATATCGCCGTAAATAATACCCAACGCAACCAATAAGCCGGCTGCGGTTACTTTGTTAACATGCTTTGACACAGAAAAGAATTAAACCTTTGCCAGGGTAATTATGAAATATTATTGAATGTGGGTCTGCCATTTTTTTAAAATGCAGGTACAAATGTATATGTAAAACGGAAATACAGGGAGAATTATTTTTAATATTTACAGCTTCCAGATATGAACATCTGCCACAGATCAAATTAGCAGCTTTTTCAATGTGGGTTTTAAAGAAAGCTGAGCTGAAAAAAAATGCCGTTTTTTAGGCGTATATTGTCCTGAATGTATGGGAAGTGAGCCAGGTTGTTTGTAAAAAATAAATGCCTCTGAATAAAAAATATCTGCATGCAACAAACCCCGGCTCTATCAAAGAGAATTCAGTCAATTGATCTGCTTCGTGGACTTATTATGATCATCATGGCACTGGACCATAGCCGTGATTTTTTTCATAAAACCGGTTTAACTGCCGATCCGCTGGATCCGGAGACCACAACGGCTGTTTTATATTTTACCCGCTGGATAACACATTTTTGTGCACCCACTTTTGTATTCTTATCTGGCCTTTCTGCGTGGTTGCAAAGCCAGCGTAAAACAAAAGGCGGGCTAAGCCGCTTTTTGGTCAGCCGGGGGTTTTGGTTAATATTTGTTGACCTTACCATCATGTCGCTGGGACTTACGGCCGATATTCATTTTGGAATTTTTGTTTTGGAAACGCTTTGGTCCATTGGCATCAGCATGGTAATATTAGGGTTGGTCATAAGATTGCCTTTTAATGTCATACTGACATTGGGACTACTCATCTTTTTCGGGCATAACCTGTTGGATTTTGCAGAGCAGGCCCGTGAAGGCAATGTTCCTGTTTGGTGGAGTTTATTGCACCGGGTAAATATTCTTCCGCTGGGGAGTGATCACAGTCTTTTAATTTTATATCCTTTTTTATCATGGACTGGATTAATGTTACTCGGATATTGCTGTGGTAAGTTATTTACAGACACTACACCCGAACGGCGGAAAAATATATTACTGACCATTGGTGTTTCTGCCATTTTATTTTTTGTGGTATTGCGTTGGGTGAATATTTATGGCGATCCACGGCCCTGGGCTGAACAAAAAACTTCCTTGAAAACCTTTTTCGCTTTCATGAATGTACAGAAGTATCCGCCATCGCTGCTTTTTCTTTGTGTGACTGTTGGGCCCGTGTTGATCTTCCTGGCATTTGCAAAAAACACCCGCAGCAAAATGGTAAAGATCATCAGTGTTTATGGAAGGGTGCCGTTCTTCTATTTCATCGTTCATTTTTATATACTGCATATTGCTACGGTGATTGCATATTTATCAAGAGGACATAGTATAGAGGAAGGCATGAAGGGTGCCGCCGGACAACCTTTTAAATTCGCCGCACCCGGAGAGGGTTATAGCTTACTTACTGTTTATGGAATATGGATGATTATTGTTATCATCATGTACCCGCTTTGTAAATGGTATGATGATTATAAAACCAACCATAAAGAAAAATGGTGGCTGAGTTACCTGTAATAATAAGAAACTAAAAAGCAAGCATGGCAACAAAAAGATCTTTCCCGGGGCCCATTCCCATCTTAATGATCGTGATCATACTGGCAGCCATCAGCACCTGGCTGCTACCTGCCGGGCAGTACAACAAACTTTCGGTAACCGGCAAAACATTTACCATGGTTACAGATACCAATGAAATTGCGCTGCCACTTACGCAAAGGACATTAGACAGCCTGGGTATACAGATCAAAGTGCAGAAATTCATGGATGGTGCCATACGCAAACCGGTATCTGTACCTAACTCATTTACCAGTCAAAAAAGAAACCAACAGGGATTCATCAACATTTTACAGGCACCCATCAAGGGCATTGTGGATAGTGTTGATATCATTTTGTTCTGCCTGATCATTGGCGGTTTTATGTTTGTGTTTAACGAAACCGGAGCCATGACAAAGGGCGTTACCTGGCTTGCCCATAGCATGAAGGGACGTGAACACTGGCTCATTGCCATCCTTACCATTGTATTTTCCTTTTTTGCCGGGTCGTATGGCATGGCAGAAGAAGCACTTGTGTTTTATCCCATACTGGTACCGCTTTTCCTCGCTGCAGGTTACGATCTGCTGGTGCCGCTGGCTATCATATTTGGCGGAACTTCCATTGGTTGCCTTCCGGCATTTTCCAACCCATTTTCAACCATCATAGCATCCAATGCTGCAGGCATTAACTGGATGGATGGGCTTACCGGGCGGCTTATACTTTGGGTAATTGTTACCGGCATATTGGTATGGTATATTTTAAGATATGCTGCCAAAATAAAAAAAGACCCGACCGCTTCACTGGTGTATCAAATTGATGGCGAGGTAAAATCATTGTACGAGGTAAACATCAGCAACGAAACAGAAACGCCTAAACTGGAATGGAAAACAAAATTATTACTGTTCATTTACGTGGCCACTTTTTTAACCATGATCGGCGGTGTAGTTTTCCTGGATTGGTGGACAACCGAAATGTCGGCATTGTTCCTTGGCTCTTCAATATTGATAGCAGTCATTACAAAACTAAATGAAAAAATATTTATCCGTGAGTTCATAAAAGGCGCCGAAAGTTTATTGTCCGTTGCCTTTATCATTGGTGTGGCCAGGGGCGTTACCATTATTTTAAACGAGGGACATGTAAGTGATTCTATCCTGTACTACACTGCCAATATGGTACAGGGAATACAGCCAGCATTCTTCATCCTGATGCTTTTGCTGTTTTATATTGTCTTTTCCATCTTCATACAATCCTCATCGGGTATGGCGGTATTAACCATGCCCATTATTGGTGCACTGGCCATTTTAGTACATGTGCCGGGCAGGGAAATTGTAAACTCGTACATGTATGGTATGTGTCTGATGTCGTTCCTGGCACCTACGGGGCTGGTACTTCCATCACTGGCCATGGTAAATATAAGTTTAAAGACATGGGTTCAGTTTATTACACCGCTGCTCATCATATTCACCATCGTTGCAATGGCAGCACTGGTAATTGGAATTTATTTATAAGAGGAGAAAAAAACAGCTCAACAAAACCAGGTTGTATTACAAAGCAATAAAGCTGCTGCAAAGCCATGTTCAGAGCAGAGGAATGATGTTGTGTTCATCAATAAAGCTCTCTGCAAATAAATTTTGCCGAACTTTGCTACACTATGAGCCTGTTAAACCGCAAGTATAGGTTTTACTTTCTATCCTTTCTTAAACACGATTTTAAAGCAAGTATCACGGTATTTTTTGTAGCGCTGCCGCTTTGCCTGGGCATTGCATTGGCTTCAGGTGTACCCATGTATTCGGGTTTGCTGGCGGGTATCATTGGCGGTATTGTTGTTACGCTTATCAGTAAATCGCAGTTGAGTGTGAGTGGCCCGGCTGCAGGACTCACGGCTATTTGCGCTGCTGCTATTACCGACCTGGGTGCTATTGAAATCTTCTTTTTATCAGTTGCCGTTGCTGGCCTGCTGCAGATATTGCTGGGCGTTTTTCGTTTGGGTGGATTTACCCATTTTATTCCTTCGGCTGTTATTAAAGGAATGCTTACCGCAATCGGCATTATCCTGATATCCAAACAAATACCGGCTCTTATTGGTTACGATAAACCCGATTTCTGGTCGAACGAATTTTTTAACATCATTACCTTCAAACATGTTTTCAGCAATATCGACAGTTTGTACAAACACAGTTCCAATGGTGTTATGCTGATCGCCCTGCTATCCATCATACTGCTGTATGTCTGGAAAAATACCCTTGCAAAAAAAATCAGCTTCTTACCTGCCTCTTTTATTACCGTACTTTTTGGCGTGATCCTGGCTTTTATTTTTCAGCAATATGTTCCTCAATTTGCGCCTACTGCAAAACAGTTTGTAAGTATCCCGCATGATATTTTTGCACAGATAAAGTTTCCCAGGTTCAGCGCCCTGTTCACCGATATAGCCATCTGGCGAAATGCCGTGGTCATTTGTTTTGTGGCAACACTTGAAACATTACTGAGCATTGCTGCTATTGATAAGCTGGATCCCTACAACCGCATTACGCCGCAAAACCGGGAACTGGTAGCACAGGGCACCGGCAATTTTTTAAGCGGGCTGTTAGGAGGCATACCTATAACTGCCGTTATTGTTAGAAGTTCTGCCAATGCTGAAGCCGGCGCCAAAACAAAACTCTCATCCATTGCACATGGTATCTGGTTGCTGCTGGCAGTGTTGTTTGCCATACCGGTTATCAATCTTATTCCTTATTGTGTGTTATCGGTAATACTTATCCGCACGGGATATAACCTGGCAAAACCAAAAATGATCTGGTCGGTTTATAAACAGGGGCGTGAACAGTTCCTGCCATTCATCATTACAGTAATCGCTATTCTTTTTACCGACCTGCTGATCGGTGTGCTGATCGGGATTGGTTATTCTATTTATTTCCTCATAAAACATACGTATCGTGCAGGGTTTACCATGAGTGAAAAAATGCAGGGACATATCTTTCAACTTTGTGTTCCAAATGATTGAATTCGTCGCCAAAA
>JBJTMN010000510.1:0-2611 GCA_046070545.1 Ferruginibacter sp. | reverse complement strand
GGCAACAGAGCCATCTGGTACTGATTATGCAAAACTGGATGGCTTACATACTTTTTACAAACCCGAAAACACTGCATCAATAGAAAAACAGGTTGTTGATTTCCTTGCAAAAAATAATGCCAGCATAAATGACATCGATCTGATCATTACCGGAAAGAATGGAGATGCATCTTCAGACGAGGTTTATAATGCGTTAAATAAGACTGTTTTCAATAATAAAGACATCGTTAACTATAAATATTTATGTGGCGAATATCCAACCGCTTCGGCTTTTGCCATGTGGCTGGCTGCATCAACCATCAAAGCCGGTAAACTACCTGCAGCTTTGAGTGCTGCAATTTCCCCGGATAAAAAAATTAACAGGATACTGATCTATAATCATTACCAGGGCATACATCATTCTTTATCTTTGCTGTCGGCATGTTAAACTTCCGTAACACTAATATTCTCTTTTTAGCTGTACTTGCTATTCTAGTTGGCTTGCATGTAAAGTATGGCATGCCTTTTTATAGTTACCTGCTTTTGTTTGTTGTGTGGTCTTTAATTGTTTTTTGGGGATGCATCAATGTTAGCTCCGGTTTTTTTATTAAGATCGCTTGTAAGGCTGATACCAGTAGGAAAGAGATCGCCATCAGCTTTGATGACGGACCCGCAGAAAATTATACACAGCAGATCCTTTCCATACTCAAAGAGGAAGATGTAAAAGCAACTTTCTTTTGCATTGGCAACCGAATTGCAGGCAATGAAGAAATTCTGAAACAGGTAAAAGAAGATGGTCATATAATCGGCAATCACAGCTATTCCCATCATTTCTGGTTCGATATGTATGCTGCAAAAAAAATGCAGGAAGACCTGGAGCAAATGGATGCAGAAATGGAAAGAGTTACCGGGTTAAGACCAAAACTCTTCCGTCCTCCATATGGCGTTACCAATCCAAACCTGGCAAAAGCGATCACGAAAAGGGGTTACACTCCTGTTGGATGGAGTGTACGGTCACTGGATACAGTAGCTAAAGACGAACAATTGTTGCTGAATAAGATCAATGCAGGAATAAAGCCCGGGGCTGTTTTCCTGTTTCACGATACCTGCAAAATAACGTTGAACGTACTGCCACAATTTATACAAGAAGTTAAAAAAAGAGGCTACAACATTATACCGTTGGATAAATTGTTAGCTTTGCAACCTTATGCGTAAAACTATATTATTAATACTGGTGCTGGTTTCGGGGATTTTTGCAAAAGCACAATATCCCGGCTACACAGCTGTTACTGATCTTCCGAAATTCAAGGCCAGTTTTGCTGCCGCTGCCCAAAAAACAAATTCTATTAAAGCCGATTTTGTACAGGATAAGAACCTGAGCATGCTATCAGAAAAAATAACTTCCAAGGGTAATTTCTGGTTTAAAAAAGACAGCAGGGTGCGCATGGAATACAACCAGCCGTTTAAGTACCTGATGATACTGAACAAGGACAAGGCTTATGTGAAAGATGGTTCCAAAGAAAGTAAGGTATCTACAAAATCAAACAAGATGTTTCAGCAGATCAATAAAATAATGATCGACTGCATGCAGGGGACCACACTGGACAATACCGATTTTAAAACCCGTGTGTTTGAAAACAAGACCAGCGCATTGGTTGAGTTAACTCCGGTTGCCAAGGGCATGAAAGAAATGTTCAAATCCATCAATGTGGTTGTTGATAAGAAAGATTTTTCTGTGTTGAGCATTCAAATGCAGGAACTGTCAGGCGATAATACCATTATGCGTTTTACCAATAAAGAACTAAATGCGGCTATCCCGGATACCTTGTTTGACATTAACTAGCTGCCTGCTTTTGCTTTTCGGCTGCTCTCCTTCCTATAAGCAAATGCAAACTGCAAATGCAGACGTGAGCGTGCTGCAAAAATTTAAGCCAGGGTTTACTGTTGCATTATACAATACGACTGTTGATGTGGTAGGTAACCACCTGAGCGGACTTTTACTAATAAAAAAAATGCCGGATAGCAGTACCCGCATGGTCTTCAGCAATGAGATGGGGTTTAGTTTTTTTGATTTTGAATTCAAGTCCGATGGTGCTTTTAAAGTATTTTCTATTATGAAAAAACTGAACAAGAAATCGGTTATTAAAACATTGCAGCACGATTTTGAATTAATACTGATGAATAACCTGGATAATTCCAAAGCCATTGTAAAAACCACTGAAGGCCTTACTTATTTTATTTTTCCGCAAAGCAAGGGCTATAATTACTATATTACAAACCAAAGCGGCGATGACCTGGTGCGAATGGAAAGGGCTTCCAGCAAAAAGACCATTGTGGAAGCGGTAATGAAGAACTACCTGAACGGTGTGCCTGATACAATCGGTATTTCTCACAAAACCTTTGAGTTTAATATTGGCCTGAAAAGAATAGAAAGATGATACTAATAAACGATTTTTTTACCATCAATGATACTGTAAGCTCCGAAACCGAGATCTGGGCCGAATTGCGTATCAATGCGAATCATAAAATATTTGAAGGACATTTCCCTGACCAGCCGGTAGTGCCGGGCGTTTGTATGATGCAGATGATCAAGGAAATTTTGGAACAGGTTATAGGAAAAGGAACCAATTTG
>JBJTMN010000509.1:0-4008 GCA_046070545.1 Ferruginibacter sp. | reverse complement strand
TATTGCTGTTTGCATCGCTGCCACTGTAATTAATGCTGGGACTCACTTTCAGGTAATTAAAAGAGTCAATCTGGTATTCCAGATTGAAGGTGAAGCGGTGAGAATTTCCCTTGGTTAAAGAATTCAGGTCCTGGTTATTGTTGATGAGTGTGGTGTTGTTTGTTTCATAACTGTTTTGCAGCTGGCTGGTATTTTTATGGTTGTAAGAGTAGCTGCCATATACCGATATCCTTTTGCTCCACTGATCTCGGTAATTAAAACCAAATGAATTGGTGGTAGAAATACCGGCATTGCTACCGCCTGTAAAAGCAGGAGAACTGCCGCCGCTGCCGCCTTGTTGCATCATGTTGTTCATAGCACCCATGCCGCCCATATCGTTCATTACAGCCATGCCGCTCCGCATCATGCTGGTGGCACCACGGTTGCCGCCGCCACTAAAATTAAAGAGCGATGTATTGGTATTGTTGCTGTTTCCCAGTACTGATATCTGAGTATTGTTGTTAAAGAAATTTCCGTTGAAGGAGCCCTGGTAGCGGTCATCCGTTCCATATCCACCCGTTACACGCCCAAAAAAACCTTTGTTCTTGTCTTTTTTTATCTGGATGTTCATCACTTTATCGGGGTCGCCATCTTTAATGCCACTGACCGTTGCCTGGTCGCCATAATCATCAATGATCTGTATCTTATCTACGATATTGGCCGGCAACTCTTTAGTAGCTGTTTTAACATCGCCCCCGAAAAAATCTTTGCCATTTACTTTTACACGGGTAACCGCCTTGCCTTGTGCAGTTACATTACCGTCCTTGTCAACCTGTATGCCCGGCATTTTTTTTATCAGATCCTCTACCACAGCGCCTTCCTTCACCTGGAAAGAGGAGGCATTGTATTCAATTGTATCTTCTTTTACTACAATGGCCGGTGCTTCTACCACTACTTCACTTAATAATTTTGCATCCTGTGCCAGTATAAAACTGCCAACATCAATTGTTTTTTCAGGCTTGCTTACAGGTACATATTTTGCTTTGGGCCTGTAACCCATATGACGAATAACCACAGAGAATGGGGAAGAAGGGACAACTCCGAACCTGAACTGGCCTTTATCATCTGTAAAAGTGTAGCTCGTATCCGTTGGATTTGATTTTACAACAAGAGCGATGACCGCATTTTCTATAGGCTTTTTGCTGGCTGAGTCCAGCAGGATGCCTTTTACCTGTGCATTTAATGCTATGCTACAAAAGATCACTAAAACTGAGAGTACAATTTTTCTCATAAAACAGAGTTGATATACGAATTTATTCGTGTAAAAATAGTATTCAAATACTGCATATCAGCATTTAATTTGATGAGTGGTGAAGGTTTTGTGCTTTTGTTAACAGTTAACCGGATGATATTATCAGAAATTATAGGTGAGCGAAACTGCACCCGGGCCTGCATTTAGCATCACTTTATCGCCAAAGCCCTTTAACTGTTTGCCGTGTTTGTGGTGAATGGAGTACATGATGGCATCATATAAAAGTAAAAATCCACCCTGCATCATAATGGAATTGCCATAGCCTTTGAATTTTTCGGGATTTTTCTGGTTATCACTGGTTTTATTCATCAGCAGGCCGGAACCTACATACACCACATCCAGGCCCAGGTTGACGAGGTATGTCTTTTCAAGCTTGTTCTGGTGTTTCAAAACATCGGCTAATACGGGGTTATTGATCTTTTCCCTGTTTGCACCCCAGTAACCCAGGCCCGCAATGGCCAGGTTTATACCACCCCACATTACATTCATCTGGTGAAAATACCGCATCTCTTTATTACGGGTATCGGTTGCAATGCCGCTGCCCACTATATTTGCCACCGACCAGCCAGCAAGCGTTATCATGGCATTTTTTGAATAACGGACACGTTCTTTTTCAAATTTTACAAAGTCTGTTTTCTGAGAAAAAGCAGATAGTGAAAAAGCTGTAAAGCAGAGCAGCAGCATTGTTTTTTGCATAACTTGTTTTTTATAAGTTACGTAACAACATTTTATCGAGATTGTTTAGGGCTGCAATTTTATTTTTACCGGGTTCAGGCGGTAAGTCAGCATCAGTTTTCCACCCTCGCTGGTGGTATGCTCAAGTGGAATTTGCCTGTAAACAGCAGCTTCAAAAACAAGTTCGTTCTTCTTTTGCCTTTTCAGGTCGCTTGCCGGTATAGTTACGCTGGTGCTGCTTCCTGGCTGATGATAGTGAAAACTGCTATCCGTATCAACACTGTTTATTTCAACATCATCATTGGCATTCAGGCCATTTATGTTGAATGAAACCTGCAGGTCTTTATTGCGGTCTGCTGTTTGCGGAAGGTTTCCTAATGTGAACGGTACAAATTCAAAATTATTTTCAAACTGCTTACCGTTTATATCGGTAAACCGGATGCTGTGCTTTCCTAAAAAAGCCTTGTAATTCTTATTTGCCACATAAAATGCTCCGCCGAATTTGCTGCTGTCTGCTTTTAAAATTTCTCCATCCAGTTTTACCTGGCTGGGTTTATTCAGCACCAGGGTTGTACCGGCTGCCCCTGCAAAACGGTATTGAAAGTTCAGCGCCACCTGGTCATCGCCTTCGGTATAAGAAATATTATAATCCATATAGATCCTGTCCTGGTTCACATCCCTGCTTTCACCTATTTCGCTACTGTTGCAGGCAAAAAGGCCGGTCATTGCAAGGACAATGACTGCCAAAACTGGTTTGTAATAGTGCATATTTTGCTGGTTTATTTATTGATACGCTAAGTTGCAAAAAGGTTCGTTAAAAATATCCTAAACAGTTAAAAAACCACCTGTCAACTACTCCAACCGAAACCCTAAACATTTACTACCTTTGTCGCCCGTCTTTATAAAATGAAGCCGGTTGCTGTCATAATGGCTCAAAAATATTTTCTGCACCATATTTGACAAGCAATAATCCTCATTATTGAGCATATACAGAATACCCAACAATACTGAATTTTATGATAGGAGCTATTTCGAAACTTTTTGGCGGTAGTAAAAGTGAAAAAGACGTAAAGAAAATAAGACCGGTTGTAGAAAAGATCAACCAGTTTTTTAACCAATACCAATCGCTGAGCAATGATGAACTGCGTAACAAGACCGCAGAATTTAAAGAGCGCATAGCCGCACATCTCAACAAAATAAATACTGAAATTGCCGATAAACAAAAGGCAGCTGAAGACCTGCCCATTGAAGATATCAATGGAAGAGACCTCTTGTACAAAGAGGTTGACGAATTAAAAAAAGATAAGGATAAGGAACTGGAAGTGGTGCTGGAGCAGATATTACCTGAAGCTTTTGCCGTAGTTAAAGAAACCAGCAGGCGTTTTAAGGAAAATGAAACACTGGAAGTTACGGCAACCGACCTGGACAGGCTGCTTGCAACAAAAAAAGACAGTCTTACCATACAAGGTGACAAAGCTATTTACAAAAACAGCTGGACAGCAGGTGGCAGCAAAGTAACCTGGAACATGGTGCACTACGATGTGCAGCTGATCGGTGGTATTGTATTGCACAGCGGAAAGATCGCCGAAATGGCAACCGGTGAAGGTAAAACCCTGGTAAGTACATTGCCAGCCTACTTAAACGCATTGAGTGGTGAAGGCGTTCACGTGGTAACCGTGAATGATTACCTGGCACGCAGGGATGGAGAGTGGAACGGCCCCATCTTTGAGTTTTTAGGATTACGTGTTGATTGTATTGACAAACACGAACCCAACAGCGATGCCCGTCGCAATGCCTATAATGCAGATATTATTTATGGTACCAACAACGAATTTGGTTTTGATTACCTGCGTGATAATATGGTGCATAAACCCAACGAAATGGTACAGCGCAAACACCATTTTGCCATGGTGGATGAGGTGGATTCTGTATTGATCGATGATGCTAGAACGCCACTGATCATTTCAGGTCCTGTAGGATATGTAACCGGCGAACAACAGTTTAAAGAACTGAAACCAAGGATCAAAGCGCTGGTAGATGCA
>JBJTMN010000508.1:0-3495 GCA_046070545.1 Ferruginibacter sp. | reverse complement strand
CTTCTTCCCAGCCTTTAATAACCCTGCCCTGGCCAAGCACAAATGTAAGTGGCTGTACATGCTGGAAAGCACTGTCAATATTACTGTCAAAAATAGTTCCGTCTAAAAATGTACCCCTGTAATTCATAACAACCGTATCTCCCGGCATGGCCTGCGGGCCGCTGCCTTCCTGTTGTATGCTGTAGTACATGCCCGATGCCGTTTTGATGGGTGTAATATGTTTACTGTTAAAATAGTTCTTCAAAGCAATATCATCGTCACGCATTTGTTTTGCATCATCGGCTTTCTGCTTAATATTCTGCTCCTCCGTTATTTTTGCAATTTCAGCCTGCATTTCTTTCTGTTTCTCTTCTTTGGATTTGATGGATACCAGCCTGATATTATACTGGATCTGATCACCGGGCTTGATAAAATCAGGCATCTTTTTTTTTGAATAATCATACATTGACTTTGCATCTACCAGGCATATCACACTATCACCCGGGGTCATCAGCATAAGAACATCAGCGATATCTCCTTTAAAGGCAGGTTTGGCAATACTGAAAGCACCAGGCTTACCCTTATTTACCTGCGCTGTATTGTACATAAACCTGTTGTTGCAAATGGCGATCATGCGCAACATAACATCATCACCTTCCTGGGGATGGGTTTTGGTGGGCTTATTTTCAATAAAAACATATTTCAGGCCCGGGTTTAGCGTTGTGAAGTTATATACAGGCCTTGAAGCTGCCACCGTTGCAGGGGGAACCGAAACCGGTTTTGGTTTTTGTGCTGTTGCAAACAGGCCGGTCAGGCTGGTGAATAAGATCAAGAAGGCTTTTTGATACATATCTTGGGTATTTTAAAGCGATTTAAAGATTCATTTAAATAAACGATAAAAACAAAAATAAAAAAATGTTTGTTTTTGAATCTTAACCGGAAGTTAATAAGCTATTCTTTCCAGGTACTTACGGGCATAAAAAAAGGCAGATATTGATCTGCCTTTAAATTCTTGTAAACTATTTACTTTTTCTCCCGGGTAAGCCACCAGCCCAGCCATAAGCCTGCAATGCCCCATTCCAGTAATGCATCAGTAAAATGAGCCATCAGGTCGAAACTGCCATACCAGATATGCATGGTGTACGGTGCATTCAGGAATACAATTATTCCTGTGCCAATACTAGCCATCAAAACTGTTCCAAAAGACAGCGTTGGTATTTTTGCCAGCAGCCAGCAAAGCAACCAGATAATTACAATATCAACCAGGAGGCTTCTGCCCATGTTCATATACATTTTATCCATCCCTGCCATACTCTTGTGATAAACAACCTGTGCCCAGGGCTTACCAACCATTTCTTTCATCTGTTTCTCCATTTCTTCACTGGAAGTACCGGGTTTATAACCCGGCATAAAATAAGACCCGTCTTCGCCCAACTGCGTACCCAGGTAGCTGAGTATACTGTCGGCCTTGGGCGTGTAACGCTGTGCAGCGCCATGCAGATTTAAAGGGCCCCATGAAAGGAATTGAATAAGAAAAACCAGCATGCCGCCTACAACGGCACCAATAATGTTCTTTTTCATACAATTAGTTTTGTTTAATAATAAAACAAAATAGAAAATTATTCCAGTATTTAAAAACATTCTGCTTCATTAAAATTTTAATTTTGGCACAATATGTTTTCATTCACCAACTCACATATCAGCTTTGCAATGGCAACGGATGTTATTGAAGTAAGAAACCTTCTTAATGCGGCGTACCGCGGCGAAAGCTCCAGGCAGGGCTGGACAACAGAAGCCGGATTGATCGCCGGAGATACCCGTACCAATGATGACATGGTTTTAGCCGCAATACAACAGGTTGGCAGTGTACTATTGATCTATAAAGAGGATGATACAATTTCAGGCTGTGTAAACCTGCAGCAGCATGCTAGCAGGTTATACCTGGGCATGTTCAGTGTTTCGCCGCCTTTGCAGGGCAAGGGCATTGGTAAAAAAATATTGAAGGCTGCAGAAGAATATGCACTACATATAAACTGCCATACAATTTATATGTCAGTAATTTCGGTACGTTCTGAATTGATTGACTGGTATATGCGCCATGGTTACAGGGATACCGGTGAAAGGAAAGCCTTTAGTGAAGACGGTGTTACAGGTAAACATCTTCAAAAACTGGAATTCATGATTATGGAAAAAGCCCTGGATTAAAACTGGGAAAAATGCAACCAGTACTATGAATTTTGTAACAACCCGCATGAAAAATAAGCTCAACTTTACTAAGTAAATCATTGTTACAAGCAATGATTTTCTCACAAGCAGTTAGTTTTAGATTAAAGCCTCTTTGCAAGAAGGGGCTTTAATCTAATTGCTGGCATTTACAGTAAGTACCAGCAGATAAGTTTCGCATTATGTTCCAGGAACAAAATGGTCATCCTGACCCCTGATACAAAAAATAAAATTTTAAAATGGGTACATAAAGCAGGCGATTATACTCCGGCCTGTTGTTTTCTTACGTATTTGGTCAGGATGACGATCTGCTGTCCTTCAACCCTGCCTTCTATCTGTTCGGTGTTGCCTTCCACTATGCGGATATTCTTTACAACAGTTCCCAGTTTGGCAGTAAGGGTAGATCCTTTAACATCCAGTGATTTTATCAGTACCACTGAATCGCCATTCTGCAATACATGCCCATTGCTGTCCTTATGCAGTTCCACGCTGCTGTCATTCTCATGATCACCGGTAGTTTTGGCCCAGGCTAAGTTTTCATCAGTAAGATAAAGCATATCCAGGCTTTCGCTGGCCCAGCTTTCGTTGCGGAGGCGGTTAAGCATTCTCCAGGCAGTAACCTGCACGGGAGCATGTTCGTTCCACATGCTTTCGGTTAAGCATTTCCAATGGTTACTATCCAGTTCTTCTTTCTTTTCTATCTGCGCCAGGCATTTGCTGCATACCAGTATACTGGTATCGGCCGATAAACCATTTTGCGGAGGCACTTCGTATAATTTCAATCCATCAACAGATTTGCACAGTTCACATTGGTTGCCGCTGCGTACGGTCAGTTGTTCTTCTACTTTCATCTTACTTTCATTTTGCTGCAAATGTAAATGATACAGCACAGAATCTGCAATTTCTTACTGATCGCCCGGTTTTACACCTCGCTTAATGATGGCAGCAACCCTTTGCTGCCACACAGCTTCCTCTTTTTCGTCGTAATTAAAATATACGGCTATCCTGTCTTTCAATATCCAGTTTAGCTGGATAAACCTCATATTCCGGTAATTAGGCAGATATCCTTTTATGAGGTACCAGTGATCTGTTGCATTCATGTAAGCAGTATCTATACCAAGCCCGCCTTCCTCTGCATTTTGCCTGTCTCTTTCATAAAATAGTTTTGTATTGAAATAATTTTTCGCATCTATACTAAAGCCCTGCACTTCAATGCTGGTAAAGGATGTGGAATCAGTTTTAAGTAAAAACTTATGCTGAGCTTTTACGATTGACTGGCTGTTAAAATCTTCC
>JBJTMN010000507.1:0-4932 GCA_046070545.1 Ferruginibacter sp. | reverse complement strand
TAACGGAGCTACGCAAATCACAGGTCGGGCAAAAGATGAATCCGGCATTGCAAGCATCAGGATCAATGGAAAGAATATTGATAAGATAGAAGAAGACGGCTTGTTCATTACTAATCTCACCCTAAAGCCCGGGGCAAATTCCGTAACAATAATCGCAACTGACAAGCAAAACAATATATCTGCCAAAACATTTTCATTAACCGGCGCAGCTGTTGTAAAAAAGAAAGACAAAGAACCTGACATTCCCGCATTCAATGAAGTTACTCCTACATATTATGCCATCCTTATTGCTGAAAGGGATTATACCGATCCTGCGATCCCCGACCTGCAAAACCCGGTGAAGGATGCCAGGGAACTTAAAAATATCCTGGAAACCCAATACACATTCAATAAGGAGAATATAGATACATTATATAACCGCAGCCGCGAAGACATTATGCAAACGATCGTGCAACGCTGCAATACCCTTACCGGGAATGATAACCTGGTGATCTTCTATGCCGGTCATGGAACGGCAGAAAAAGATAAGTTTGGCGATGTGGATGGCTACTGGATACCGGTATCGGCTAAACGGGGAGTTACCTCAAGCTATATATCGGCCAGCGATATCAACACTTCGCTCAAGCGCAGCAGTGCAAAACATATCTTATTGATCGCGGATGCCTGTTTTAGCGGAGCCTTTACCAGGCAGCTGCCCGGTGATGCCGGAAAAGCCATTCAAAAGCAATACCAGGTATCGAGCCGCAAAGTGATGGCCAGCGGTAACCTGGAGCCGGTACCCGACAACAGCAAATTCCTGTATTACCTGAAGAAGAGCCTGCAAAACAACAACGAAAAATACCTGAGTGCCAAGAAGCTCTTCGATAGTTTTTATGATGCAATACTGAATAATTCGGAGAACCTGCCGCAGTATGCGGCTATTAAGAATGTAGGGGATGAGGGCGGAGAATTTGTGTTCATAAAAAAATAATATCATTGATATAAAGATCCGGCTGAAACTACTGTTTTATACCTGTATGTGTATGCATTTCAGCAGGGGTTTCGCAAAGTGGTCCATCGTACCTATTGAAATATTTTAGCAAAAACCCCGCTGAGATATATGTTGCAGTGTGTTGTTTATTATACCAATGCGTATGTGTTGTTTATAGTTGAGAAACTTTGTCCTGGATCCGGATACAATCCGGCAGCGTCTTTTGTTACTGCTTATCCCGATCTTTACAGGAAAGTGATCCCATGATCATTCCGGTAAAGTATAAACATTTTTACTGGGAACATATTTCGTCGGTGAGATCTGGTAAAGAAACAACCTGTGCCTGCAGGCAACAGGGTAGCCATGCTGGTATTATATCCACCCAAAACGTTCTACCAGTTTTTCCTTTTTATTTCTTGCTACCGGAATATTGATATCATTGCTCATAATAAGATAATTACCTTCTCCCCGTACATATTTTTTTATGTGATCAAGATTTACAAGGTATTGGCGGTGAACCCTTAAAAAATTTCTTTCTTCCAGCACAACCTGGATATCGCCCAGTGTTTTACTCACCAGGTATTGTTGTCCGCCGGCCACATGAAAACGGGTATAGTTATTTTCTGATTCGCAATAGAGTACCTGTTTTATTTCAGTGAAAGCAACACCGTTCTGGTAAGGCAGGGCTATTTTTTCGGGATGGTATTTTTCTCCACCCTGCATGTGTTGTTTCATTAACTGCAATTGTTGCGGATCAGGTTTTCGTTGCATCGCTTTTTCCACAGCAGCTTTCAGGTCTTTGCCATCGATGGGTTTTAACAGGTAATCGAGCGCATTGAACCGGAAAGCCTTTACAGCAAACTGGTCATAGGCCGTTACAAATACCAGGCTGAAAGCGATATGTCCGATCTTTTCCAGTAACTGAAAACCATTCATCACCGGCATTTCAATATCTAAAAAAACAAGGTCTGGTTCACATTCTTTTATCTTCAGCAGGCCTTCTTCACTGCTGGTACATGCTGCCATCACCTGTACCTGCGGACAATACATTTTTAGCTGCAGCGCCAGTAGTTTTACACAATCCGGTTCATCATCTATGATAACAGCTTTCAGCATAGGTTCATTTTATAAAGGGATCTCAATAATTACTTTGGTGCCGGCAGCATTGCCCTCCGCATCGGCCAGGTCAACAATGCGTACTGCAGTTTTTGTTTTATAAATATGGTTGATGGCATCCAGTCTTTCGGAGGTCATCTTTAAGCCAAATGATTTTTGCCGGGTGGCCGATTTGCTTTTATGCTGTGCAGCCATCTGTCGCCCTATGCCATCATCGCTTATTTCGATGTGTAATAAATATTCCGTTGGTTGTGAAATATTAATGATTATATTTCCTCCTTCCGGTTTGTGCATCAGGCCATGCCAGATGGCATTTTCAACATAGGGTTGCAGCAACAGGGGAGGTATCTCAATATATTGCTGATCGATATGCGGTACTACATGTATTTCGTAGTGTACTTTGTCTTTAAACCGCATGGCTTCCAGCTCTATATACAGTTTCAATGTTTCCAGTTCCTTTTGCAGTGTTACTTTTTCCGACCTGGAGTTTTCCAGCACCAATCTGATAAGCTGCGAAAATTTGGTGAGGTATTCGGAAGCAGTTTGCGAATCATTTTCCAGTGTGTAAAGCTTGATGGAATTAAGGCAATTGAAAATAAAATGCGGATTCATCTGGGCCCGCAGGGCGATCATTTCTGTTTCTGCAATTTTATGTTCAAAGGCCAATGCTACCTGTTTTATTTTTTGCTCGGCCACTACTTTGTTTTGCGCTTCCAGTTCGGTACTTCTCTGTTCCAACTCGGCCTGTAACTGCCGGTTATAATTTTCCTGCAATTTATTTTTTTCTGTTAATACCAATTTGCTGCGGTAGGTTAATGCAAATGAAAAACAAACGGCTTCAACCAGTAATCCGAATAATAAAAAAACGATCGGGAAGTTTACAACAAGAAATAATTCATAATTCATATTTTCAGAAGGCGCATACCGGATCATCAGGGGCAGGCACCAGAATACCATCAGGCTGAAGAGGCCGGTAAATAAAAACCATTTTACGGGGTCTTTGCTTTTTGCAGTGAGGATCAGTAAAACAAGGTTAAGCAGTACCAGCGGTGTGATGTTCAGGAAAATACCGTAATAATCCTTATTAAAGGGAAACCAGTTAAACCGTACTTCCAGGAACTCTAACAGCATCTGCATGATACACACCAGTACCAGTAACTTAACCAGCATCCAGCCCTTTTTAAAATGAACAGGCAACTGCAGCAGGCTGCCGATAAAAAAACTATAGAGTACAGGGACCAGGTAAATGAATACCGAGAAAATAATATCGTGCAACAGGGGCGAAAACATGAACATGCCCAGGCGGATATCCATCCAGTGCAGGCCCGAAAAGAAAGCAGCGATGGAATACCCTATATACCACAGGAAGGCTGTATGCCTGTACAGGTAATAGTTATACGCTGCAAAGACACCAATGAACAAAAAGCACCCGGTCATACAGGCCAGTAAGAGGAACAGGTAACGGGCTGAAAAACTATTTAGCAATTCGCTGGCATTACCTGTGGCTGTAGTTTCCAGTAAAATGACGGGCGGTATCAGTTGGTTTTGCCGGTCTTCGGTGCGAAGCAGGAAAGTAGTGCTGGTTAGTGGCGGCACCATTACCGGAAGCCTGACGCGGTCATAAGCAGCCGTACTGCCTGGCCTGCGAAAGCTTCTTGTTTCGTAAGCCCCGCTTCTTCCAACCAGTTGATTACCGGCGTAGAGCCTTGTAAAACAATGAACCGTACTTATGCTGAGGTTTACTGTGTCTGTTGCGGACGTGTTGCGAACAGTGAATTTCTTCCATTGAATGATCAGCGGCCTGTTACTGAATTTTTGTTTGCGCCATTCATTTCTATACGGAACAAAAACCTGTTTTTGTACTTCTTCAAAGGAGAGTACTTTATCGGTAGTTTCCTGGAAAATAAAACAGTTATCGGAAATATCAAGCGATTGTTTCCAGTTGGGCTGGCCATTCAACAGCAGCGTATCCTGTGCATAGCATTCTCCATGGGTGAGGGTAAAAAAAATGATCCAGAAAAATATCCGATGCATAATTGGCTGTGTATGTTTAAAAATAACCAAAGCTTTCAGCATTGCCTAAATCATTTGGTGAACTGCCGTTTTTTTGAGTGAACGGTAAATGATGCATCTGCAATGCTGCTTAACTGCCATATTCGCCTGTTCAATCACAAAGATGACTGTTCACCAATAAGCGTTTTAAATCGAATAAGAGTTAATGCAATTTTGATGCGTCGGGATACCCCGGCAGTTACAGCAATTTAAACCAACATACAATACCATGATAAGTTCAGAACCAGCTTCAAACATCCCTGCACAAAACAAGGGGATAACCAACAGGCTCATTTACTTTTTTGTTTTCCTGTTGCTCATCAGCATTGCCGGTTTTTATAAAACCTACCTGGTAAAATTCCCGGATTTCGATGGCTTTACCCGGGCCCATCATTTTCATGGATTGATCATGCTTACCTGGGTATTAATGCTGATTGCCCAGCCGGTTTTTATCAGGACGAAAAATTTCCGGTTGCACCGGATTGTGGGAAAAGCTTCTTACTTTATATTTCCATTATTGATCTTCTCGTTTTTTCTGGTTGCCCGGGCAGCATATTTCAGGAATATGAATACATCAGGCGAGGTGGAAGCATTGGCAGGCATGACCAATGGCATTCCCGATATATTTTATATCAGTATCCTGTATGGCCTGGGCATTTATTATAAAAGGAGAACATCCTTTCATCTCCGGTTTTTTGCCTGTATTGGTTTAATGATCTTAGGGCCCGGCTTGGGGCGTTTTATGCTGGTCGTTTGCCATCTGCCATTTTTAGCCATTCCGGTGATGATTGCTG
>JBJTMN010000506.1:0-3268 GCA_046070545.1 Ferruginibacter sp. | reverse complement strand
TATTCTTTTTTGGTGTACACCATAGCCCAACTGAACCAGGGAGTGCTTATTCAATCGTATGTAAGGGATACCGCGTTTGGCAGCTTCATCTACAATGCAACCTGTGCTGGGCCCCAGCCGGGTATCTTCCCGTATCTCTCTTAATCTTTGGATGTCTTCATCCATATCATATTCCTCTTCAAAGATCAATGCATGTGCAATTCTTACAGCCGCTTTTGCAGCATAAATGCCGGCGTCTTCTTCCATATAACTAAAGCACACATAGTATTCGCCATCCTTGCCGGTGCCTCTTGTACGTCCAAAGCCGGTATCCATGCCTGCCAGTGTTTGAATTTCCAGGGCTATATGCTCAATAACATGTCCCATCCAGGTACCTTCATCCACCCGTTTAAAAAAGCCGCCCCTGGTTCCTTCGCTGCAACGATGTTCTATTAAAGAAGGAATCATGGCTTCCAGGCGCTCTCTGAAACCCGGTATGCTGTTCGTAGGCATTTTTTCCTTTTCCTCCAGGTCAAGCTTCATCTGTATCAGTTTGGTACGGCGTACACTCCAGAAATTAGGGCCTCTCAGAACTTTAATTTCAATAATCTGCATAAATAGAATTGTTTGGTGTTTTTGGTTTGTTGTTATTGACTACCAGCTTTTGTTTTTCATGGTCCCTACACAGTGTAGGGATTGCGTCGCACACGTGTACAGTAAATCGTTGGGCAACTTTTACCTAAGCGTAAACTTTAACCGCAGAAAAAAAGAGAAATGGAGTTTTCGCTGAACCATCTCTGCGTATTCTCTGCAGCTTATTTTCTCTGCGTTTAAAATACCTAAAGATGAAAATTACCAAAATCATCTTGCTTTGCAAAAAACAAAATTTGTACATTGTGACACAGCCTTTTGACGGGCTCGAATAAATTCAAGCAAATGAGTAATCGTCGTTCCTTTCTCCACAAAATAGGATTGTTGTCTGCATCCGCTATTACAGCCAATTTACTGCAGCCCGCCTGGAGCCGTGATCTGCATGCTGCCCTGGATGGCGCTGCATCCATCGCTCCATCCGACCTGGCAAGTGATGAAGATTTCTGGCATTATGTGCAGCAGTCGTATACCATTGCACCCAATTTCATAAACCTGAATAATGGAGGTGTGGCACCTGCACCAAAGCCTGTTGCCGATGCCATGAAGACCAATTATGATATCAGCAACCAGGCACCCAGTTATTTTATGTGGCGTGTGGTTGACCAGGGACGTGAACCATTGAGGAAGAATCTTGCACAGCTTGCAGGTTGTGATGCAGAAGAGATCGCACTGCACCGCAACGCATCCGAAGCATTGGAAACAGTGATCTTCGGCATAGAATTAAAAGCCGGTGATGAAGTAGTATTAACCAGGCAGGATTATCCCAACATGATCGGTGCCTGGAAACAACGGGAGCGGAGAGAAGGTATTAAGCTGGTTTGGGTTGACCTGGAACTGCCCAGCGAAGATGAAAGCTACCTCGTAAAAAAATATACGGATGCATTTACTGCCAAAACCAAAGTAGTACAGGTAACGCATATGATTAACTGGATAGGCCAGAAAATGCCGGTGCGCAAAATAGCCGATGCTGCAAAAAAAATGAATATTGATGTGCTGGTAGATGGTGCCCACACATTTGCCCAATTTGAATTTTTGATACCTGATCTTAACTGCGATTATTTTGGCACCAGCCTGCACAAATGGCTGGGAGCACCTGTCGGAACAGGTATGTTATATGTGCGCAAAGAAAAAATAAAAAGCATCTGGCCTTTGTTTGGCGCAAGTGATAAGGAAGATGATAATATCCGGAAATTCGAACACTTAGGTACCAGGCCCTTCTTTATTGAAGAAGCCATTGATAAAGCCATTGATTTTTACGACATGATCGGAGCAAAACGCAAGGAAGAAAGGTTGCTGTACCTGAAGAATTACTGGATGAATAAAGTAAAAGATATACCCAAAGTAAAACTGCATACTTCCTTTAAAAAAGAATTTGGCTGCGCTATTGGCCTGGTAAGTGTAGAGGGTAAAAAACCATCTGAGCTGGATAGTTTTTTATGGGATAATTATAAAATACACGCAGTAGGTATTGTTTGGGAAAATATCAGCGGGGTGCGTATCACGCCTAATGTGTACACCAGTACCAAAAATTTAGACAGGCTGGTGGAAGCTATCACAGCATTTGCAAAGAGTTGATTTTTAGCGTTATCAACACCCGTTAACAACAACAAAGGGTTATTCAAACACGAATTCCCTTATTTTTGCGTTAATCATAAAAATGATCGATGCAATTTGCTAAAGGAAAACTAATAGCGATTGGAGGAGCAGAAGACAAGGGAACAGATTTAGAGACCGGAAAGATCCAACGCAATAACCTCAATTTTTTTGAACTGGGAATCCTTTCCCGGATTGTACAGGAGGCCGGCGGCCCTGAGTGCCGCATTGAGGTAATTACTACTGCCAGCATGATCCCTTACGAAGTGGGCGACAATTACCTGAATGCCTTTGGCAAAATCGGTTGCACCAATATTGGGGTCATGCATATCCGCACCCGGCAGGATGCCATGAACCAGGAATTTATTGAACGCATCCGGCATTGTGATGCTGTGATGTTTACCGGCGGCAACCAGCTTCGTCTCAGCGCCACCGATGGAGGAACGGAATTCTTAACCCTGCTGAAAAAAAGATACCAGGAAGATAATTTTCTTGTTGCAGGTACCAGTGCCGGCGCCATGGCCATGAGCAATACCATGATTTATGAAGGCAATGCTGCGCGTGCACATCTCAAGGGCGAAGTAAAAATTACTACTGGTTTGGGATTTCTCAATTCGGTGATTATTGATTCCCATTTCGAAAAGAGAGGCCGCTTTGGCAGGCTGGCACAGGCAGTTGCCGCCAACCCCGGATGTATCGGTATCGGCCTGGGTGAAGATACCGGGATGCTGGTTACCGAAGGCAATAAAATGGAAGCGATCGGAAGCGGTCTCGTCGTCATCATCGATGGGCATGAGATCCTGCATTCTAATATCGCCGATATCCCGGATGGAAACCCCATCAGTCTCGAAAACCTGAAAGTGCATTTCTGTGAGAAAGGGAATGGCTACCTTATCAATGAACGTAAATACCTCCCCGAAGCAAATGAGGGGTCGGTGATAAGGAAACAGGTGGATATTGATTAAAGTAGCAGGTTAGCCATTTTTATTTTGTTTAAAATTTGTTTATACGCAACTACTTTATCACCCAACAGCATCTGATGATA
>JBJTMN010000505.1:0-2002 GCA_046070545.1 Ferruginibacter sp. | reverse complement strand
GGAATTTTTAATCCTTGATAGGTATTTTTCTACATTTAACAATTTTATCGTATTAATACTTGGAGGCAAATTCTTACTTCTTCTTCACAAAATCCCTCAAATAGCTGCAACTATTAAAAGCCTCTTTATAAAAAGCCGTGCTGCCATATTCTTTTACAAACTGCGGGAAATATTTGTTGTTTTTGAACTGTGCAAAAAATGTCTTTTGATCTGCTTCTAGTTTATCCCAGTTGCTATTATAATCACTGTATTGTGGCTGATGTTCCTGCTTCTGTATACATTTGGCCATCATGAATAAACAGCGTGCTTTAAAATTCTTATCTGTGCTGGCATTCATGGCTTTTTCAAAATAAGCATGCGCTTTGTAAACACCATAATATTCTTTTTGAAAACCAGTGGCATTGTCAGGAATAAAATATCCATCGCTACCGCTGCGGTAATACTGTACCAGTTCCCAGGTATGCCCATAGTAGGTCATATTGTACATACCCAGCGCCATTTTGTAATAGCTTTTTGCTGCCGTGGCCGGTTGCTTTGCTGCCTGGTCCAGTTTTAGCATTTCCTGTGCAAAGGCAAGCTTGGTAGTTTTAAAACCTGCTTCAGATACCAGTTGTTCTTCCTGGTCATACAACAGCTCAATGAATGGGTTTTTGTTAATCGATTTTTTATCGGCCGATCTTTTAAACCAGTCAATGGCTTTTGCATAATCGTATTCACGCAGGTAAGAGGTTCCGGCAAAATCAACTACTTCTTTTTTAGTAACCGAATTATGGTTCAGCAAATAGCTTTCAAACCTGGAAGGTTGTTTATTATCCACCAAAGCATATAAACTTTCAACATCTTTGCTCATCAGGTTGTTTCTTAAATATTCAATCCCATTCATAGATCCGTAGTAATCCTGTTGGCCCTTCATCATCCAGTCGGCATTGCCAATGCAAAGGGTTTCTTTGGCCAGGTCGCCCTGCTGGTGGTAACGTTTTGCCAGTATCTCACTTAAAAGATTTCGGTAAATGCTGCGCCATTGCTGCACCTGCCAGTAATCTACAGTAATGGCTTTTTCTGTTTTTACTCTTTCTTCCATCCATTGTAATGATGGCAGCAGCTGCTCTTCAAAAGCCGCATCTATTTTTTCTTTTTCATTGATGGTTACCAGCAGGTTGGTCAGGGTCCATTGGTCTTTTACTTTTTGGGTAAGCGGCATTTTTTCGGCGGCGGCCAAATATTTTTTAGCAGATGTATAATCACGGGTCATGTAGGCGGCATAGCCGGCAGCCGTTTCAAAAAGCCCTGCATTGTGTACAGATCTTGATTGGGCAGCTTTATCTAAAAATGAAGCCAGGGCTGTTACTTCTTTTTCACTTTCCCGCATAATACTGTCTGTACTTTCTGTTTCCCAGGTAAAATAAAATGGCTTGCCACCGGGGACTTTCAGCATGGCTGGTGTCAGGTAATTTTCTTCCAGTTTGTTTATTTCACGAACCACCAGTACTTCCAGTTCTTCGCTGCCGGGATTTAAGCGGTAAATTTCCTGCATATCGGCCAGGTTGTTCTCGCTGCTGTTGAGTGCAAACAGCGAAAGCATGGCAGCTTGTTCCTTATCATTTTTACATAATGCCAGGTAATCTTTTTTATCAGCCTTTGAATCTACACTCCATACAAAGCCCAGGAAATTAGAAATCCGTTTGGCAGTGCTGGCGGCAAATACTTTGCTGAAGAGATAAGCCGCTTCCTTTCCCTGCCCGCTGTGGAATAAGGCACCTGCCTTTAAAGCCAGGCTAAGTGGCTGTAACACGCTGCTGTAGCTTATTTTGGCAGCATATTCATCGTACCAGTTAATAACATCGGCATAGCGGCCACTGTATAAACCAAGCCGCAAAAACTGGTAAGCATATTTCTGTTTAAAAATATCTTTTTTGGCAACGGCATACAATTGCTGGCCGCTCTTAATGAGCCTGGCCATTTTTAAACTATCCCGTTGCAAAGCATCCCACTCACCTTCGCC
>JBJTMN010000504.1:0-6210 GCA_046070545.1 Ferruginibacter sp. | reverse complement strand
CAAAACTTAAAGTGGTAATACTGGGCCAGGATCCTTATCATGGAGGAGGACAGGCACATGGCCTGAGTTTCTCTGTTCAAAACGGCATCAAGCCTCCGCCATCACTGGTTAATATCTTTAAAGAAATTCAAAGTGATATTGGAATTGCCATGCCTGCACAATATGGCAATTTAACACGCTGGGCCGAACAGGGAGTTCTGCTGCTGAATGCTGCACTAACCGTAAGGGCAAACGAACCTTTCAGTCATGCTAAATTTGGCTGGGCTGAATTTACTGACGCAGTGATTCATAAAATATCTGACGAAAAAAAAGGTATAGTCTTTTTACTTTGGGGTAAGTTTGCACAGGAAAAGCAGGTTTTGATTGATGAAACAAAACACTTTGTTTTAAAAGCGGCACATCCCTCCCCTTTCTCGGCTGATAAAGGTTTTTTTGGATGCCGGCATTTTTCAAAAACAAATGAAATTTTAACTAAACAAGGGGTTGAGGCAATAGACTGGAAATTAATGACACCTTAGAAAAGAAAAATCATAATGGGAATTGTAAAGAATATTTTTGGAAGAATATGGGCATTTTGGGGATTAATAACTTTCCTGATCACATTCCTTATCATTTTTATTCCTTCCATGTTGTCGCATTTAATGGATGAGGTAAGAGGACAAAAGTATTTTATTGCCGTTTCTAAAATATGGATGAACGTATGGCTGTTTTTAATTGGCTGCCCGGTAACTGTAAGCGGGAAAGAACACTTTAAAAAAGGTGAAGCCTATATCGTAGTGTTCAATCACAATGCATTACTGGATGTACCTTTGTCGGCACCTTATGTACCCGGCGCCAACAAGACCATAGCAAAAGCTTCGTTTGCGAAAATTCCGTTGTTTGGTGCTTTTTATTCCAGGGGTTCAATTTTGGTAGACAGGAAAAATGAAAAAAGCCGCTCTAAAAGTTTTGACGCCATGAAAAAAGTACTGGCAAAAGGAATGCATATGTGCATTTATCCGGAAGGAGCCAGGAACCGCAGCAAGGACCCTATAAAACCCTTTTATGACGGAGCTTTCAGGCTGGCAGTAGTTACAAAAAAAAATATTATTCCCTGCGTAATTACGGGCACAAAAAAAGCCATGCCCATCAATAAAAAATTCTATTTATTACCGGTTAAATTAAAGATGCAGTTCTTACCGGCCGAAACATCTGCAGATAAGACTGTTATTGAATTAAAAGAAAAAGTTCACAGTGTGATGCTGAAAGAATATGTAAAATAACCCGGGAAAGAATGAATTGATCACGCTTTTTACTTTCAATTCATCTTACAGATCATAAAAGTACCTCGTTCTGTTTATCTTCAGGTCACGCAGCAAGCCGGATTTAGGACTGATGCTGATATTGAAAGAACGGTATCTTCCTACCGGCGAAACATTGATAGCCATTTGCCAGCAATGCATTTCACGGGTCAGATACATACTGATCAGCCCCAGTTCTTTCAGGCTGATATTGTAAGAGCCGTTCATTCCTATTTGCCAGCGGGGGGTAAGGTTTAAAGAGCCCGACCAGCCTACATTTTGAGTTACTGATCCTTTGTAGCCTGTTCCCAGGCCATTTGGCACACGATTGTAATTTAATGCATATTGAAAACTGATACTCCAGGGAATATTAAAGTTGGCAAATTCGCCAGGGTTTCTGCTGATATAAGCTGCTTCCTGCTGGTATTCATTCAACGGCATTCCGGTTATGGGATTCAGCTGGTTGCTTTGCTGGATATTGGTTACGGGTAGTTTTTCTTTTTTATCTCCCCCCTTAAACTGGCTTTGTACTGCAATGTTTGCACTGGTAAGTTTGCCCAGCGCAACTTTTTTATTCCAGACAAGCTTATCGATGAAATCGCCCTTTGAATTGGTTAAATAAGGTACCACTACCGCACTTGCAGAAATGCTGATCTTTTCAAAAAGATTTGTGCGCATATTGATGTTGAACGGACTCAGTTTAAAAGAATCGAGTAAAAAATTATACGCACTGTTGATACTGAATCCATCCAGCAGGGTTACTTTTTTTACGGCATCTGCACTGGTATCTTTTTTATTGCGCACTTTCATCTGCAGGTTGTTATCTATACCAAAACTCAATCCTCCAAACCTGCCTTCTCCGAATGCGCCAAAAACACTTCGTTCAAATACCGAATAACGGCCTTTATTACCCGCAGTATCAATTTGTGTGGAATACCAGTATTTGCGGTTCATATCCGGTTTGTAGTTTACCGAAAATGTTGGCCTGATCTCGTGCCGGATAGCCTGAACCTTACTTTTTTTCCTGAACGTGTACATACCGAATATGCGTGTAGAAACACCCAGCCCGAAATTCATTTCACGTGATGTGTAAAACCCTTTGCTGATAGCTGTATCCAGCTTTTTGTTGCCGGCATCCCAGCTGCGTACAAATTTTTCCTGGTACCATCTTTCCACATAGCTCACACTAGGTGCCACCTGGAAACTACCCAGCTGCGGTAATGATAAGGAGACAGGCACATTGTGGTTGGCACCCCACTGGTAATTTTTGGCAAACTCGCCAAAGAAGTTTCCCAGCGTATCATAAAAATTAGATAAGCTGCGCACATTGGTATTTAATGCAATGCCCAGGTTCTCGTACCATTTATAGGCCCCAATCACTTCTTTACGCCGGAAGGGATAAAGCGTGTTCACATTAAATCCGATATCAGGCAAATTAATGTTCCATGCTTTTGTATTGGTATTCTGGTTATGATTGGCACTGATGTTTAAATTAAAAGGCTTGTCTTTCCATATTTTAGAATAAGTGACAGAAGAGTTCAACTGGTTTTGAAAATTTCGTTGCGGGCTGTTTGGTACTGCAGAGTTAAATCCACTGCTACCCGCATTTACACTGGCGTTGAAACTTACACCGGGCCTCGCTTTACTGTCAGAACTATGATTCCAGCGAATATTAAAATTGCGTGCTCCTGATTTATCCAGGTCACGCAAATGCTGTACATCCAGTGTAAGGCTTCCCTGGTAGTGGTAACGTTTGTAATACCTCGGGCTCAGGTTAGCAGTCCACCCCCCATAGGAATAAATGGTTCCTCTTAATACCACATCCCATTTATCGTTCAGCACTTTATAGTACCCCAATCCTTCCAGAGCAAGCCCCAGTTGCTCATTGGCAGTAAAGGTGGGTGCCAGTATTCCCGAATGCCTTCCTTTCTGCAAAGGAAAAATACCAAAGGGCAGGTAAACCGGTATGGGAACTCCTTCAAACTCGGGATGAACCGGCCCGGTAACGGCCATTTTTTTATTGATGAATTTGAATTTCTTGCTCACGAAGGAAAAATGCGGCGTATCCAGGTTACAGGTAGTAAACTGTCCTTTATATCCGTAAAAAACATCAGGAGTAACTTTCTTTATTTTTTCTGCATGAAAATAGATCTCTCCCTGCTGTGTATAGGTGCTCTTTGTAATTCCCTTCAGCGTTTTCATGTTAAAAGCCATGGAATCACTCTTGGTTTTAAAATCAGCCTGGTTAAATGTGGCAAAGGAGATCACGTTGCCATTGCTGTCTTTTACCAGGTAAGCACTGACAATGCTTGTACGCTGGTCAAATTCAATCCGTGGTGCATACAATTCATTATCGGTATATTTTACATTGGTTCCTTTTCCGTATAAGATTATTTTTTTACCGGGTATATCCATTACCATCGAATCGTCGGCATGATAAACAACCGGTGCATCCAGTGCATCTTTTGATTGTTTATAAATAAGCGTATCAATCTTCTCAACAATATTGGTATCTGCTATTTTCTTAGCTGAAGATGAAAGAAGTGAAATATTGCTCTTTACTTTCTGGGAATCGCTTTTGCTTGGCGGAATTGTATCAACCGTTAAAAAACTGTGAAAGTGTGTTGTATAAAAACCGCTGGCACCGCAATACAGCGTTATAGCCAATAACAGCAGTATCAATGCCAAAACCGATATATTTTTTGCCTTACCTTTGTTCAGTTGGTTCATACGTATGATTGGCAAAAATAGCCATTATAACAGAATGAATATGTGAATAATTGATTAATTACTAACCCCGGATAAAACGAGTAGAAAATGCCAAGGAACAAAGTGCCCTTTTTATTTCTGTTTGCTGCCTGCAATTTGTTAATAATAAAAGAAATAACAGCACAAACTCCAAAGCAGATCAAAACCATCGTGGTTGATGCAGGCCATGGAGGAACTGATGTGGGTGCCAGCGGACAGTATGAGAATTCCCTTCGCTCAAAAGAAAAAGATGTAACACTTGCCATTGCCTTAAAATTGGTTGATGAATTAAAAAAACAACTACCCGGTGTTAATGTAGTACCAACACGTACAACTGATATTTATCAAACACCTACTGAAAAGGCAAGATTGGCCAATGAATTTAAAGGCGACCTTTTTTTATGCATACATGCCGATAGCGGACCTTTAAAAACAGGCAGAAGACAGGTGGGTACCAGGATGGTGACCCGTTATAAAATAATAACTACCGGAAAAGGTAAGAAAAAGAAAAAGCATAAAGAAGCCTATGAGGTAGAAGAACCTGTTTATGAGTATTTTAAAATGCCGCTCACACGCAGTGGTACCAGTGTATGGATATTTGCCGCACACAAAACCAGTGATAAATTAAAAGCCATCATGGGTGGCGATGAGAATTTTGAAATTGAAGCAGGAGGCATGGACTCGGTGGATAATGGCTTTGATTTCAGCAGCCCCCAGGGCAAGATCATTGCAGCCATCTATGCAAAAAGATACCAGGAAAGAAGTGACCGCCTTGCGTCATTTGTGAACGACGAAATTGAAAATACCGGAAGACCGGCATTGGGTGTTAACCAACGCCAGAAAGGTATCTGGGTTTTACAGGCTACCAATATGCCGGCTATTTTAGTTGAGACGGGTTTTATTAATACCCCGGAAGACGAACAATACATCAACAGTGAAAAAGGGCAACAGGAACTTGCTGAAGCCATCACCAAAGCTGTAAAACGGTACAAAGCACAGGTTGAAAGCCTTAATGCACCGCCACCGGTAATATCAAACGATAAAAAAATTAAAACGGATGCCCCGGCAGCTGCAGCTGCTTACGAAACAAGGGCCGTGAAGGATATTAAAACCATTAATGTAAAAAATAAAAAGATCAGTGTTGACCTGTATGATGACGGGGATGTAGATAATGACATCGTTTCTGTTTATTTCAACGGAACCGTGGTGGTTTCAAAAAAAACATTAAGCACAAACCCGCTATCCTTAACGCTTAATGTAGAAGCCGGAAAAAGTAATGAATTGATCTTATATGCCGAAAACCTGGGCAATATACCTCCCAATACTGCACTGATGATCATAAATGATGGTTCAAACCGTCATGAAGTACGTTTATCGGCCGATTTGAAAAATAACGCAGAAGTAAAGTTTGAACTGAAGAATAATAATTAAATTACTTTTGCCTTAGGCCCGGAATTTGCACCGGGTTCAGGACAACCATTATGAAAATTTCAAACGAAACAAAAATAGGTTCCTTAACTGCCATTTCCATTGTTCTATTGGTACTTGGCTTTAATTTCCTCAAAGGCAAAACATTTTTTGGCAAAAGCCATAACCTCTTTGCCAAATACACCAATGTACAGGGCCTTGCGCCATCCAACCCGGTTATCATTAACGGCCTGCAGGTTGGTACTGTGTACAGCATTACCACTGATAAGAATATGAAAGAGATCCTGGTAAACATGACCCTTACCAAGGATGTAAATATTCCCACGAATTCAGTTGCCATTATCAAACCATCACTGCTGAGCACCCCCACCATAGAAATTAAACTGGGCGATGCCGGTACTTACATACCAAAGAACGGGTACATTGCTACAGAAGCCACTGCTGGCATATTAAATGATGTTTTAAGCAAAGTTGACCCGGTGCTTTACCAGGTAACCAAGGCCGTTACATCCATTGATTCTGTCTTGGTAAGCATTAATCGCATTCTTGACCCTAACGCCAAGAATAATATCAGCGCCATGCTGGCTAATCTTAATAAAACCACCGCAAACCTGGTGGGTGCTTCCAGCTCTTTAACCACTTTACTGAACACACAATCCGGCGCATTGGCTGGTACATTAAATAACCTGAACTCCTTTACCGGCAACCTGGATAAAAACAACGGTAAGATCACCAGCCTGGTAGATAATCTTGA
>JBJTMN010000503.1:0-2051 GCA_046070545.1 Ferruginibacter sp. | reverse complement strand
AATTTGAATTTTTCGGAAGCACCCAAAACAACATCTACGCCTTCGATTTTCGAGATCTCTTCGGGTTTCAATTGGGCATAACAACCAACAACCGCTACAAAAGCTTCCGGATTATTCTTTAAAGCATTTTTTACAATACTTTTAGTTTCTTTATCGGCATTTTCGGTAACAGAGCAGGTGTTGATCACATAGACATCCGCCACTTCGTCAAACTCCCTTTTCTCAAAGCCATCATTCTCCAGCAACCTTCCAATAGAAGAGGTTTCGGAGAAATTCAGTTTACAGCCAAGGGTATGTAATGCTACTGTTTTATTCATCGGGGGCAAAATTAGTGAAAATGGAACGCAGATGACGCTGATTGACATGATTAACACAGATTTAGTTAGATTCCGGCATTAATGTAACTTGCAACATGCTTAAAAAATATCTGCCATATATATTCTTAATTGCTGCCATAGCTTTATTTGTCTTTGTAAAGAAGAATCAACGGGGCAATTCGGCTAATAGACCTGCAACAGAACAAACTGAAGATAAAATAACTGTTCCGGCAGTTTTACCTGCAGATGAAAAGCAGGAAGTAGTGGAGGGGTTCGATAGAAACATTACCAACCTCATCTTCAGCAAACATGCCAAATGCAGGATGGCCTGCCGGAATATTGATGAATCGGAAATAAGGGAAATATTGAAAAGCGGCACCATCAATTACAAAAAGATACAGAATGATAAACGTGGCAAGACTTACCCGGTAGAAGGATTTACACACGACAGGCAACATGTACGTATTGTTTTTGCACCCAAAGACGACGGGTTGGTAGTGGTAACGGTAATAGACCTGGACACAGAATGGAAATGCGATTGCAAGTGATCCCCGCTTATAAATCTTTACATTTTACAAACAAAAAAACAACTTACTTTTGTTTTAACAGACCGAATAAAGTGTAATGAAGATAAAATCCTTACTGGCAAAACCATTTGCCGGTTACATATACAAGCAGATCAGAAAAGGGATGGAAACGGCCGAAGCCGATCAGCAGGCGATCTTTAACCACCTGATCAAAGCCGCTTCAAAGACCGTGTTTGGAAAAGACCATGATTTTGCATCCATTAAAACCTACGAGGATTTTGTGAAGCATGTTCCCCTGAGAGATTATGAAGCCTTTAAACCTTACATCGAAAAAATAAAACAGGGTACTCATAATGTGTTGTGGAAAGGCCAGCCGATCTATTTCTCCAAGACCAGCGGAACTACCAGCGGCGTAAAATATATTCCTATTACCAAGGATTCTATTCCCAATCATATCAATACAGCCCGTAATGCCTTGCTTTGTTATATGGCAGAGACCGGCAATACCAAATTTGCCGACGGTAAACTGATCTTCCTCAGCGGTTCGCCTGAACTGGAGCGGGTTGGTGGCATACCAACGGGAAGATTGAGTGGTATCGTAAATCATCATATACCCAAATATTTAAGAGCAAATCAATTACCGTCATATACTACCAATTGTATTGATGAGTGGGAAGAAAAATTAGATAAGATCGTAGATGAAACCATCAGCCAGGATATGACGCTAATCAGCGGTATCCCACCCTGGATGCAAATGTATTTCGACAGGCTGACTGAAAGAAGCGGGAAAAAAATAGGTGAACTATTCCCAAATTTCAGTGTGATGGTACAGGGTGGTGTAAACTTTGAGCCTTACAAAACCAAACTTTTTGAGAGTATCGGCCGCAAAATAGATTGCATAGAATTATTTCCTGCAAGTGAAGGTTTCTTTGCTTTCCAGGATTCGCAACACGCAGAAGGATTATTACTGAATACCAACAGCGGGATATTCTTTGAGTTTGTACCTGCAGGAGAGATCTTCAACGAGAACCCGACCAGGCTTACTTTAAGAGATGTTAAGGTAGGAGAGAATTATGCATTGATCATTAACAGCAATGCAGGTTTGTGGGGTTACAATATCGGTGATACGGTTAAATTCGTTTCAACCGATCCTTACCGGCTGGTGGTAACAGGCCGTACCAAACACTTTATATCTGCCTTTGGTGAA
>JBJTMN010000502.1:0-6905 GCA_046070545.1 Ferruginibacter sp. | reverse complement strand
ACTCAATAATATGTCTTCCGCTTATTTGTTGTTCTAAAATGTTTGCAGTAATAAAATCATCCTTACTTGTATCTGTTTTGGCAAGATAGGTCTCATCATCATCTGCCTGCGCTGAATTGCTTACGGGGTTTTCTTTCAGCAATTGCAAATACAAATCCAGGTCTTCTTCCTGTTGTTCTATCTTTTCTTTGATGAAATTCCAGTCCTCACTCCACACAACGGTATTCTCCGGTAAAAACTCCATGATGGAAACTTTCTCTCCATCATCAAACTGTGTTTCTACATTAGGGATGATGCTTACCTGCAGTAATTTTCGTTCGCTCAACTGTGTTTCCGGATCAAAAATGCGGATGCTGTCAACCTCGTTGCCGAATAATTCTATGCGGTAAGGTTTTTCGTTACCAAAAGAATAAATATCCAAAATGCCCCCACGTACGGCAAATTGCCCGGGCTCGTATACAAAATCGGTACGGCTGAAACCATAGCCAACAAACTTCTCGTACATGGCCACGGGGTCAATGGTATCGCCCTGCTTGATGGAAATGATATTGGCCGAAAGCGTTTTGGGCAGCACCACTTTTTCAAATAAGGCTTCGGGGTAAGTTACAATGGCGCCCACCCGGTTGTTACTCATCGGGTTGCTAAAGCGGGTGAGGCACTCGGTCCGCAGCATTACATGACTGGCATTCAGGAGCCGGTAGTTCTTTTTATTTTTAAAAGAAGACGGGAAGTAAAAAAGGTTCAGCGCACTGGTAATATTTTCTAATGTGTTGTGAAAATAGGCCGCTTCTTCAGCATCCCGCAGAATGATCAGGTGGTTCAGCTGGCTGGCAGAAGCATGGTTAAAAACCGCTGAAACGATGAATGGTACTGCACTTCCGCGAAGCCCTTCAAGCTGGATTTGTTGTGGCCGGGACGCAGTTACCCTGTCCACTATTTTAAAACAGCGGGGGTCTTGCAAATAGCCGTTCAACAACATTTCCAGGTTCATCCGTAGGGCAAAGATAAGCCGAATAAAAAATGCAGCATATATTCTGTTTAAAATTGCAATATGAAAGCCGCAAAAGCGTTAACAGTATGGCTTAGCAACGATATAATGTATATTTTCGTTAATAAGATATATCCAGGCAAAATCCAATGGTAAATAACCAAATGAAAATTTTTTATTCTTACTCCTTTTTTCTGTTGCTTTTTTCGGTCTGCTTTACAGCAACTGCCCAGGATACTGATGTGCCGGTCCGCTTTGCTGCCGGTAATTTAATAACCGGTAATAATATTCAAAAACAAAGCTTTCAAAAGGAAAACCTGCAGGCTTCTTTTTTCAACGGCAACTATTTTGTGCTGGTACAGTTTTCAACATTACCATCACTGCAGGAACAGAATGAATTAAGGAATGCAGGCTGCGATCTGCAAACCTACCTGCCGGGCAATGCTTATCTCGCTGTCATAAAAAACTCATTTGATTTTACCAGGGCTTCAAATTTCAAAATTATTTCTATCAACAGTATCCCGGTACTCTATAAAAAAGATATTGCATTCAGGAATTTTCAACAGGTTGCAGGCAAAGCCAGCCAGAAACTGATGGCAGTTGGTTTTTACTCTTCTGTAAGCAAAGCTGATGTGATCAATGAACTTGAAAAAGAAGGGGTATTGATCGTGCCGACAAAATACACTGAAACCAATGTTGTTTTTATACAGGCAGATATAAGCAAGGCAGATGCGGTTGCAGCACTGCCATTTGTAAGTTACCTGGGTTTACAATCCTTAACTGATAAGGAATTGAATTATAAAAGCATTGGCAAGCATGCGGTTACCAGTTTGCTTGCTCCTTCAGGGAAAAATTTAAGTGGTAAAGGCATTACAGTGGGTGTTGGCGATAATGCCGAGATCGCAACAGTAACACTCGATTTTACCGGCCGTGTTATCAACCGGGTGCCGGCTCCTTTCAGCTTTCATGGCATACATGTATCCGGAACCGTTGCCGGTGCCGGATTGCTGGATCCAAAACACAATGGTATGGCTCCACGTTCGACGATCGTTAGCCAGTACTTCAGTGATATCATTACACAGGCGCCAACCTATATAACAGATTATAATATGGTTGTTACCAATAATTCCTACACCAATGCCGATGACAGCTGTGCAGGTTCAGGAGCTTATGACGTGGTGAGTAATTATATTGATAAGCAAATGGGCGATTACCGGAAACTGCTGCACGTATTTGCTGCGGGCAACGATGGAGGAAATACCTGTTCGCCTTACCCGATCAATTACGCTACCATCAAATCGGGCTACCAGGTGGCCAAGAATGTTTTAACGGTGGGGGCTATCGATACTTTATATGCCCCGGCTTTTTTTACCAGCCGTGGCCCGGTTAACGACGGCAGGCTTAAACCCGAGATCATGGCTTCGGGATACAACACGCTTTCTACCCGGCATAATTTTACTTATGGTACCAGCAGTGGTACCAGTATGGCTTCTCCCATAGTTGCCGGCACTGCTACTTTATTGAATGAACTGTACCGCAAAAAAAACGCTGGTGCTGTACCACAGGCAGCTTTAATAAAAGCTGTGCTTTGCAATACGGCAGAGGATCTGGGTAATCCAGGTCCCGATTTTACTTATGGCTTTGGTGTATTAAATGCCAGGAGGGCAGCCGATGCCATTGAAAATAACCGCTTTTATATCAGCACCACAACACCTTCATTAAATACCATAACAGTACCTGCAGGAGCAAGACGCTTAAAAGTGATGCTGTACTGGAACGATACTGCCGCAGCCCCCAATGCTGCCAGCCAGCTGATCAATGATCTTGATCTTACGGTGGTGGCACCGGGCAATATAACACACCAGCCTTTGATCTTAGATCCATCAGCCGCCAATGTAAATAACAATGCAGTGGAAGGGGTAGACAGAAGGAATAATATGGAGCAGGTGGTAATTGATAACCCGGTTGCAGGCAGTTACGATATTAATGTAAATACCTTTGCCCTGCCTTACGGCCCGCAGGAATACGTGGTAACATACCAGGTGGATATGAATGGTGTAACAGTAGAATATCCTTTTGGCGAAGAAAGAATCGTGCCGGGTGAGCTGGAAACCATCCGCTGGAGTGCTTATGGTGATGAAGCCAATACTTTTACCCTGGAGTATTTTGACGGAACTGCCTGGAACCTGATCAATAACAATGTTCCTGCAAATGCACTGTCTTATAACTGGACCGTGCCGGCAACAGTAAGTAATAATTATAAAGTACGGGTAAGCCGGAATGCATCAGCATACAGCGATGAGAGTGATTTTAATTTTACGGTGATCGGCCAGCCGGTCGTTACGGCTACGGTTCCCTGTGATGGTTATGCTCAGCTCGACTGGCCCGCTATTGCCGGTGCAACTTCTTACGATATATGGCAGCTGAAAGCAGATACCATGGCTATTATCGGAAACACGACCAGTCTTACTTATTTAATATCAGGATTGAACAGTGCAACCACTTACTGGTTTGGCGTTAGTGCAAGAAATACTGCAGTTAATGGCAGAAGATCGGTATCCAGGTCGGTATTGCCTGCAACCGGTGTTTGTACCTTATCTATATATGATAACGACCTGAAAGCAGTTTCTATAGATGCGCCTGTTTCAGGAAGGCAGTTCACCTCCTCGGCACTTACAGCAACCACAGCAATTAAATTCACCATCCGCAACCTGGATAATATTGCAACAACTGGCTCCTATGATCTGTATTACCAGGTAAATGGCGGAACGCCGGTAATGGAAACCAGTGCCATTGCCATTGCGGCACTGGCCACCAGGCAATATACTTTTACCACAACGGCCGATTTTTCTGCCACCGGTCTTTATATCATTAAAGCCTGGGTTAAAAGGGCAGGCGATACCCAGGTAATGGATGATACAACAACTATAACCATCAAACATTTACCCAACCCATTAATAACATTACCTGTACTGGATGATTTTGAAACTGCCGTCACCAAAGATTATCTGGTAAACAGTACCGGTCTGGATGGTATTGACCGTGTAGATTTTAAAACAAATACAACCCGTGGACGTGCACGTACTTTTGTAAATACCGGCTTTGCGTTAAATGGCATCAAAGCTGTAACGCTGGACCAGTTTCCTTACAACGCTGCGCAAACAACAGATAGCCTGCTGATGACCTACAACATGGGCAACTATACCAGCGGCCAGCAGTTACGGTTAGATTTCTGGTATAAAAATCACGGCAATGAAAATAATCCCAACAACAAAGTATGGATACGTGGCGGTGACACAAAACCATGGGTGCTGGCGTACGACCTGGTTGCCAACCAGGCTTCCCTGGGACAGTACAAACACGCAGTCATCAATATAAATGATGTGCTGGATACAGTAGTGCCTGCACAGCCTATCAGCAGCAGTTTCCAGGTAAAGTTCAGCCAGCAGGGAAATACCTCAGCCAATAACCCCAACCCGATCGTTGACCAGGACGATGGTTATACTTTTGATGATGTGGGTATTAAGCAGGTGTCAAATGATATCGGGATCAGCCGCATAATTTCTCCGGCTGTTTCGGGTTGTGGCCTGGCCGGCAATCAAACCATATCTTTTGAAATCAAGAATTACAGCAGCACAACTTTTACCAACGTGCCGGTATATTATAATGTAAATGGCGGTGCAGCCGTCATGGAAACTATAGCCTCCTTAGCTCCGGGATTAACCACGCATAATTTTGCAGTTCCCGAGAACCTGTTGGCTGATGCGGATTACAACTTTAATTTCTGGGTGTATGAGGCAACTGATAATTACAGGAATAACGACAGTGTATTGAATTATAATTTGCACACAGCTCCGGTAGTAAGCACCTATCCATACCTGGAAGGTTTTGAAAGCAGCACCGGGGGCTGGTATGCCAAAGGGCAGAACAGCAGCTGGCAATGGGGCACCCCAACCAAACCGGTCATCAATAAAGCGGCTAATGGTACCAAAGCATGGGTTACCAATTTAACGGGTAATTACAATACCAATGAAGTTTCTTATTTGTATTCACCCTGTTTTAATCTTACCGGGCTAACACAACCTGTTTTTTCCTTCAGCCATATTTTCCAGATCGAAGACGCAACACCGGCAGACTATAACTGGGTTGAATATTCTGTGAATGGTGGTGTAACCTGGAGTCGCCTGGGTACCAATGGCGGCGGAACTAACTGGTATAATGATCCAACGGGTAAAAATCAATGGCGTAATTCATTAACTACCTGGCATGTGGCCAGCTTTAATGTTCCTCCTACAGCAGGTGTTGTACGTTTCCGCATTGTGTTCACCAGCGATCTTGGGTTCAACCTGGATGGCGTTGGCATTGATGATATTCATGTTTTTGATAAAGCAGCTATTTATACAGGTACAACCCTTACCGGCATCACGCAAACTGTGAGCGGCAGCAACTGGGTTCATTTTACCTCGGGTGCAACCCGTGTTGCATCTGTCAATGCCAATGGTAATAACCTGGGCAGCACAAAAGTTGATGTATATCCTTATAGTGGTGCTGTACGTTATCAGAACCACCAGTATTATGCAAACCGGAATATTGTGATCAGGCCCGCAATACAACCGGCTTCCGATGTTACGGTGCGTTTTTATTTTACAGATGCTGAAGCAAAAAGCCTGCTGGCTGCCACAGGCTGTGCTGTTTGCACCAAGCCCAAAGATCCTTATGAACTGGGTGTTACCAAATTCAGCGGACTTGCTGCACAGGAGAACGGGACCCTTGCTGATAATGCAGGCGGTGTTCATACTTATATTTTGCCGGCCAATACAGAGATCATTCCCTACGATAATGGCTACTATGCCGAGTTTGCGGTGAACAGCTTCAGCGAATTCTGGTTAAACAACGGCGGTGTGGATGGAACACGTTCATTACCCATAAACCTGCTGAGCTTTGAAGCGGTGAAGCAGACCAAAAAAGTTTTATTGCAATGGACCACCGATAACGAACTGAATGCTGATAAATATATTGTAGAAAGAAGCGCTGATGCAGTCACCTATTCAGCCATCGGCAATGTTCCTGCATTTAATAACAGTAATAAAAACAATTACAGTCTTACGGATAACCAGCCATTAAGCGGGTTGAATTTCTACCGGTTGGAAATGACAGATATAGACGGCAGCTTCCGGTACTCACCGGTACGAAAAGTTAACTTTGATAATGCAGGAGATGATTTCAGTATTTATCCCAACCCGGTTACCGGTGATAAGATATACCTTTCCTCCACAGGAAATATGAGCAGCGCTGTAATTTTTGATGCGGCAGGCAGGATGATAAAATCGTTTACATTGAAGGGCCGCAGCAATACGCTTGATGTTACGGGCATTGCTAAAGGTACTTACCAGCTCAGGATCTTTACAGAAAGCGCAATACACACAGAAAAAATAATCATTCAGTAAAACAATCAATATTATCAGGGCTTCCGCAATTCCTTTTTGCGGAAGTTTTTTATTTTATTTCTTAGTAACTTTCCGCAAACGATAAAAATGGCATTATTACCGTGGCGTAAAGGAAGGGTCATTCGCATAGAAAATGAAACCGCAGTTACTAAAAGATATTGGATAGAAGTACCTGAGTTAACTTCATTTGATTTTATTCCCGGGCAGTTCGTAACACTCGATCTGCCCATTCACGAAAAGGCAAACAAGCGCCTGCGCAGTTATTCTATAGCATCCTGGCCCGATGGTACCAATGTTTTTGAACTGATCATCGTATTGGATACAAAAGGTGTTGGTACCAATTATATTTTTCATGAAGTGACGGTGGGGTCCGAACTTACCTTTCGTGGTGCCCAGGGCGTTTTTACTTTAAAGGAACCGTTGGATAAAGACCTGTTCCTGATTTGTACGGGTACCGGCATTGCACCCTT
>JBJTMN010000501.1:0-6852 GCA_046070545.1 Ferruginibacter sp. | reverse complement strand
CAAATTATTATCTTATTCATCCGATTCTTTGAAACGTTTTGGCTTTGAAAGTAACGAAGAAATGAATGCCTTCCGCTATACCGATTTTGGTTACCAGCAATTTATGGAAGCCGCTAAAAAAGAAGCATACTTTAAAAACACCATTTTTGTTTTTGTAGGCGATCATGGAATACGTTACAACGGCTCACTGGAATATTTCCCCAAAGCATGGACCGAGCAGGGCCTTACCTGTGAACATGTACCCTTGTTATTTTATGCTCCAGGCTTGTTAAAGCCCCAAAGGATCAGCAGCGTTGCTTCGCAGATCGATATCTTACCAACAATTGCTTCGCTGGCAAAAATACCTTACAACAATACTTCGCTGGGACAAAATTTGTTTGACACTGCTGCTATACCGCCTTATCAATTCGCACCTGTTTATAAAGAACATTATGCTTTTGTTATTGACCACGATGTACATACCATTGGCCTGGTAAGCGATCAATATTATTACCTTAAAAATTTAAAAACTGGTAAAGAAGAATTTGTTTCGATGAAGAATAATGACCCTATACCTGTTAATGAAGCTACGGAGAAACAAAAAAAGGACCTGCAAAAGCTTACTGATGCTTATTATGAAACGGCGAAGTACCTGCTTCTGAATAATAAGAAGAAGCAATAGGTTAATATATCCTTGTAAATCTGTATAAATAGGTGTCGACTGTGTTTCTATCATCAGTTTTAGTATTTTCGCATACTTCGTTCGGCTAAGGAAATTTTTAAAGCTATGCTCATCAGTTGGCGTGTTCCAAAAACTATTCAATGGATAGTAAAACTATTCCTTATATACCTGTGCATATTTACCGCCTTTCGCATTGCAACGGTCATCTGTTTTAAGCCCGGCTCAATTCCCGTCACAGATCTGTGGCCTTCTTTCTGGCTGGGATTAAAATACGATCTGCGCTGGATCTCAATCATCTTGTTACCCATTGCAATACTTTCCGTATTTCCTCGGCTCTCGCCGTTTACCAGTGAGCGTGGAAAAAAATTATGGACTGCATACCTGGGTATTACAACTTTACTGGTATTGTTCTTTTATGGGGCCGATTTTGGCCAGTTTGCCTACATCAATGCCAGGCTCAATGCCGATGCACTGATCTTTGTACGTGATCCCAGGGAAAGCCTGCAAATGGTTTGGCAAAGCTACCCGGTGGTATGGATATTGTTTGGCCTGGTTGGTGCTGTCATGATGATGATCTGGATGTTCAGAAAGATGCATGTAGACGTAACGGAAAAGAATATCAACATACATAAATTTACTTACCGCCGCAGATGGCATGCTGCAGCATTGCTCCTGCTGGGCTGGTTTGTGTATGGTTTTTTAACTTTAAAGCCCCTGGATATTTTCAGGGCATTTAATTTAAACGATGAGTTTAAAAGCAACCTGGCATTAAATCCAATGCAGAATTTTTTTACCACGCTTAAATATATAAATCCCGACCACAACACAAAGGCCGGTGATTATTATAACTACATGACCGGTTTTTTGCAGATAAAGGATCCCGTCAGTCCGGCAAAACCATACAGCAGGCTGGTACACCCGGGCAGCAGGGCCTTTGAAAGCCAGCCCAATGTAGTACTGGTCATCTGCGAAAGTTTCAGCATGTATAAAAGCAGTATGAGTGGCAATCCTTTGAACAGCACTCCTTATTTTAACCAGATGTGCCATGAAGGCATTTTCTTTGAACGCTGCTTTTCTCCCAGTTTTGGTACTGCCCGTGGCATTTTTGCAACCATTACAGGCATACCCGATGTGCAACTTTCGATCTTCTCAACACAAAACCAGGAGTCGGTAAACCAGCGTACCATCATTAATGATTTTAATGGCTACGAAAAATTTTACTTTATCGGAGGCCGCAGCCAGTTCAATAATTTCAAAGGACTGGTATCTAATATCAACAACCTGCATGTATATGAAGAAGGCAGTTACAAAGCACAAAAACTGAATGTGTGGGGCATCAGTGACAAAAATCTGTTCCTGGAAGCAAATGATGTTTTGTCCAGACAAGAGAAACCTTTTTTTGCCATCATTCAAACTGCCGATAATCACAGGCCTTTTGATATTCCGGAAGAAGACAAGGATTTTGCCCGTGACCTGATCACCAATGAAGACCTGCAGAAATATGGTTTTGAATCACTGAAAGAATATCACGCATTTGCATATACCGATTACTGCATTAAAAAATTCATGGAGGCAGCAAAGAATTCTCCTCATTTTAACAATACCATTTTTGTTTTTACCGGCGATCATGGCGTGGAAGGCAATGCCACCGCTATTTACCCGCAGGCCTGGACCGAGCAGCGCCTGGCCGATGAGCATGTACCATTGTTATTGTATGCGCCTGCTTTATTAACGCCTCAAAAAAGATCAGAAACTGTTTCGCAGATCGATATTCTACCAACGATTGCAGGTATGATGCAGCAACCTTACCTGAACACGACTTTGGGAAGGGATCTTTTGGATTCAAACAAAAAAGAAAATGCAGCCTTTATCGTTTATCATGCGCCGGGCTGGATAGGTGTGGTGAATGATGATTATTTTTTCCGCAAGAATATCAGGTTTCAAAAGGAAGAGCTGGTACCCGTTCGTAATAACCTGCCGGCTTTATCCAAACAAAAAGAAGATTCTGTAAAAGCCCATTTATCCAAACTTACATCTGCCATGTATGAAACAGCCAGGTGGATGCTCATCAATAATAAAAACAAGTAGGTGTCAGGCCACTACGAACAGAGTTTGAGTTTATGAAGCTTTTATTTTTCTTATACTCTTAAAGTTGTAGAATATTTTTAAAGGCCAGACACCTGCGGCAGACACCTACAGCTTCTTTGCGATCATCAGCATCCTGGGTGATCTCTTGACATCATAATTTCCAAAATCATAATCTCCGAACACTTCCTGCATCTGCAGGCCCTGGTAAGCAAACATTTCGGTAAAATCGCCTAAAGAGAATTTTGCAACTTTCTCAGTATAAATAAGCGGCTCACGCAGTTTTTCATCTTCCACAACGATCTTTTTGTAAAAATGGGTCTCGTCATACCATTTGGTAATGAGAAAATTGATCCCGTCAATTTCTTTTTCAGACTGGTGTACCAGGTGGTCTTCGGCGTAATGCACATTCAGAAAGTCCATTACAAAAATGCCGTCTTTTTTTATGGCCTGGGCAATGGTACGTATGGCATTGTCATGCTCACGCCTGGTTTTAAAATATCCGAAGCTGGTGAAAAAATTAAAAGCGTAATTGAAATAATTTATCCAGAATGGCAGGCGCATATCGTGTTTGTAAAAATGGAGTGATTCTGTTTGGGATAGCAATGCTTCTGTAATGCTGTCATCACTCAGATCAATACCAGTTACATCAAACCCTTTACCGGCCAGCTGAATAGAATGCCTGCCTTTGCCGCAGGCTACATCCAGCATGGTACTGCCAGTTGCGGGTTTAAGGTAATTAATGAGTTTATCAATAAAAGCAGCAGCTTCCCGGTCGTCCCTGTTAAAATACAGCTGATGATAGTAAGGCGAGTTGAACCAATCTTTGAACCAGGTTTGTTGCATGAAACAAAGTTATGGGTTTTGTCTTTAGAGTTTTGTGTTCCTAAAATTCACTGTAGATTCTCAAATAGCCTGCTTTCTAACCTTAAACACAAAACTCATAACAGAAAACGACTTTTCCTATCTTTGCCATCCCTAAAAGCAATTAGAATGGCACTGATAAAGAGTATTTCCGGCATACGTGGCACCATCGGAGGAAAAACAAATGATAACCTTACCCCTGTTGATATTGTTAAGTTTGCAGCAGCGTATGGAAGCTGGATTGCTCAACAAGGCGGCAAAAAGAAAATAGTAATTGGCCGCGATGGCCGTATCAGCGGAGAAATGGTAAGCAACCTGGTTGTAAATACTCTGATAGGCCTGGGACTGGATGTCGTTGACCTGGGACCAAGTACTACACCTACTGTAGAAATGGCTGTTACATTCGAAGAGGCTGCCGGAGGTATCATCCTTACTGCCAGCCATAACCCCAAAGAATGGAATGCATTAAAACTACTGAACTACAAAGGCGAATTCATCAGCGGCGATGAGGGCAAACTGATACTGACAGCTGCCGAAAATGAAGACTTCGAATTTGCCAAAGTGGATAAACTGGGAACCTACACAAAAAAGGAAAACCTGCTGCAAAAACATATTGATGCAGTTGTTAATTACGACCTGGTTGATGCGGCAGCCATCAAAAAGAGTAATTTTAAAGTAGTGGTAGATGCAGTGAACAGCACCGGCGCCATAGCAGTTCCTGCCCTGTTAAAAGCATTGGGCGTAAAAGATATTATTATTTTAAATGAAGAAGTGAACGGGAATTTTGCCCATAATCCTGAGCCATTGCCGGAGCATTTAACCGAATTAAGCAGTGCAGTGGTTTCGCAGAAAGCCAGCCTGGGTATTGCAGTTGACCCCGATGTTGACCGTCTTTGTTTTGTTTGCGAGGATGGCAGCATGTTTGGCGAAGAATATACCCTGGTTGCCGTGGCCGATTATGTGCTGAGTAAAAGGAAAGGAAATACGGTTTCCAACATGTCGTCAACCAAAGCATTGAAGGATGTTACGTTGAATCATGGTGGTGAATATTTTCCAAGTATGGTGGGCGAAGTGAATGTAGTAAATAAGATGAAAGCGGTAAATGCTGTGATAGGTGGCGAAGGGAACGGGGGTATTATTGTGCCTGACCTGCACTATGGCCGTGATGCCCTGATAGGCATTGCACTGTTTTTAACACATCTTGCCGGCAGCAAAAAAAGTATCAAGCAACTGCGTAATACTTATCCGGATTATTTCATCAGCAAAAATAAAATTGAGCTGGCTAACGGAACCGATGTTAAAACGATCTTTAAAAAAATTAAAGAGCTGTATAAGAATCAGCCTGTAAATGATGAAGATGGATTGAAGATAGAATTTGATAACGATTGGGTACATTTACGCACCAGCAATACCGAGCCCATCATCCGCATTTACGCTGAAAGTAATTTTGCAACAACGGCAGATAATATTGCAAAGAGACTGATGCAGGATATCGGGAAGATGATGTAGGGTTGAATTAGGAATGGAGAATTAGGAATTAGGAATGATTAATAATTCATGATGAAAGCTGAAAATATAGTAAGAGATAAAAGTTATGCTTTTGCTTTACGCATTGTTAAGGCTTATAAATATCTTGCAGAAGAAAAGAAAGAGTATGTTTTATCGAAGCAATTGCTAAGATGCGGAACTTCTGTTGGTGCGAATATTGAAGAAGCTATTGGAGGACAGTCTCCAAAAGATTTTTTCGCTAAGTTAAATGTGTCATACAAAGAAGCCAGGGAAACAATGTACTGGCTTCGGCTTCTAAAAGACAGTGACATTTTAAATGAAAAAGAATCAGATTCAGTAATGAATGATTGCGACGAATTATTAAAAATTATTGGAACCATCATCAAAACAATGAAAATTAAATTGAAGGCAAATTCCTAATTCCTAATTCTAAATTCCTAATTCTTGACACGTATTTACTTCGACAACGCCGCCACTACCGCACTTGATCCCCAGGTGCTGGAAACCATGATGCCTTACTTAACAGAAAAGTTTGGTAACCCGTCTTCCATTTATTCTTATGGCCGCGAAAGCCGGATGGCTATTGAAACTGCCCGTAAAACGGTTGCTAAAATATTAAATGCACATCCTGCCGAAATATTTTTCACCAGCGGTGGCACCGAGAGCAGCAATACTGCCATCACCTGCGCTGTGCGTGACCTGGGTTGTAAACATATCATCACTTCGCCGATAGAACACCATGCTGTTACACACTCTGTTGAACACCTGGATAACCTGGATGCAGCCAAAGTGAGCTATGTTAAATTATTACCCAACGGACATGTTGATATTGATGACCTGGAAAAATTACTGGCTGCCGCTGAAGAAAAAACACTGGTTAGTTTAATGCACGCCAACAACGAGATAGGGAACATATTAGACATACATGCCGTGGGCGAATTATGTAAACTGTATGGCGCAATTTTTCACAGCGACACCGTGCAAACCGTTGGCCATTTTCCATTCGACCTGCGCAATACACCGGTTCATTTTATCACTGGCGCTGCACATAAATTTCACGGGCCCAAAGGCGTGGGCATCTTATACATCAACGAGAACGTACGCATCAAGCCATTTGTACATGGAGGCGGACAGGAACGCAACATGCGTGCCGGTACTGAAAACCTGTACGGCATTGTGGGCTTTGCCAAAGCGCTGGAACTTGCCACTGCAGGTTACGAAGAAGACAGCGCCTACATTGGTACCCTTAAGTATTACATGATGGACGAACTAAAAAAGAATATTCCCGGTATTGCATTTAACGGTGATGCGTTGGGCCGATGCCTGTACACTGTACTAAGCGCCAGTTTCCCCAAGACGGAAAAATCGGAGATGATACTTTTCAATCTCGACATCAATAATATCTGCGCCAGCGGGGGCAGCGCATGCACCAGCGGTGCCGACCAAGGCAGCCACGTAATCCGTGCCATCAACAATAACCCCAACCAGGTAACCGTGCGTTTCAGTTTCAGCAAACACAATACAAGAGAAGAAGTTGATACCGTTGTGGCAAAGTTAAAGGAACTGGTATAGTCCTGAGCGGAGTCGAAGGATAACGATCTGAATTTCGAGTGAAGTCGAGAAACGATAACCACAAAGCACACAAAGATTTTTCTCAAAGGGCACAAAGTTTTTCTTTGTGCCCTTTGTGTTATCTTCCTTAGTGACCTTTGTGGTAAAATTTTTCCTTTGAG
>JBJTMN010000500.1:0-12512 GCA_046070545.1 Ferruginibacter sp. | reverse complement strand
CATCAACCCAGTGGGTATGCGGCGCTACAGCCAGTACCATTTTTTTGTATTGATAGGGGAAACTGCCCGACAGTTTCCAGCCAAAGATCTTCCAGTAAAACTTTAAAAAAAGGCGCAGCATCCAGGTAAGTTAACAGAATTAATATTGTAAACCAAAGCAAAGGTATAGATGCGGGGCAAGAAATAAAAGCAGTAACTTTCCTGTACGGAGTTTAATCTCTTTTTAACGACATGAGAAAAACCGGCGAACTTGTCAGCAAACTCTTTTCTATCCGAAACCAATACGGCAAAGAAACAACAGCGGAAAAATTACAACTGTTAGGCAGTATCAATATTAAAAGTGTAAAGAGCAATAAAACAGCACAAACCCTCAATGCTGTATTACTGTTTTTACAGGCTTACCCCGATAATAAAACCGTGTACATACAAGCGGCTGAGTTAATGAGGCAATTTACCGGTTACGTGCAGATGAACAAAGACCTGCAATACAAACTTTACAATAGTGGTATTACCGGCACAACCCTTTGTGCTGCATTTGGTTTTGAGATGGTTAAGTGGATGAGGAAAACAAGGCCTTCAGAAATCAAATTTAATTCTTTCCAGGCTTCTGATGCACAGATCCAGGCTTTTATTTCGGTGATCATGCCAAAGGTGGAATCAGAGATCTTCCAGGATGGAAATGCTGAATGGAAAAACTGGTTAAAGAATATGCGTAGGCCTGGAGAAGATATACTCGACCAGCTTATTGCAATTTTTGAGACCAGCGATATAAGGCCTGAAGTAAAAGATGAGATATGGAATGCGATCGGTATCAATGTTGAAATTGATCTTACTTCACCATGTTGTTTACCCGCATCTCTGGTAAAAACCTTTTTTCATCGTTCTTTATGGAGAAAGGAAATAAAAAAAAGGCCTCTGCTAAAACCTGTTGCAGTTAAATTGAGTAATGCCGAAGCTGAACAGATCATTGATTGCAGCAGGATGATACTGGTGCGCCACCTGCGGGAGATCGACCCGATCAGTTTTACATCTGCGAAACTTGTTTCTTATTATCATGTAGCCCGCGGAATATCAATGGCGCTGATGGAAATGGTGCCGGAACGCCGTCATCCCATAGACAGCTATATGGGATATACTGTATTCAAAAATGGTTTGCCGGTTGCTTATGCAGGCTCATGGATATTATTTAACAGCGGCCGCATTGGCCTGAACATTTTTCCGGAATATCGTGGAGGAGAAACGAGATATATTTTTGAACAGGTTTTAGAGCTGCATGCAAAAGAGTACAATGTGAAGCGCTTTACTGCTGATCCCTACCAGGTTGGAAAAGATAACAGCGATGGAATTCATTCTGGTGCTTTCTGGGTATATTATCATGCAGGATTCAGGCCAATAGAAAAAAAACAACAGCAACTTGCAGCTGCAGAAGCATATAAAATAAAAACTGGTAATAAATACAGAACAACTCCCGCTGTTTTGAAAACCCTTGCTGAATCAAGGCTTGAATTGATGCTTCAAAATAATGCAGTGTGTTTTGATGCTACAGATATGAGCCGGGCCTATGCCGCTATCATCAGCCAAAAATACAAGGGTAACCGCCAGGTAGCAGAAAAAGACGCAGCAAAAAAACTGGCAACCATCCTGCAAATAAAAAACTACCAGGAGGCTAACATGAATTTTGTTTTAAGGAACTGGGCAATGTTCTTGTTGTGTAAAGAAAAAGAGATAAGGCAAAGCAATATGTTGAAGACGATACTAAAAACATTGTTTGATTTGAAAGCATATGGCAGTGAAGTAGCTTATATTAAATCATTGCAAAAAGCGAAGAGGTTACAAAAGATGATAACAGCACTGGTAAAATATTTTACAACTGATTATAAAAACTGAAAATTTTATCTACATTCATTATATCATTAAACCCTTTATAAAAATCATAAACCATGAAATCAGATTATGAAATAGCCCAGGAAAATATCATGCAGCCGATTGCTTCTATTGCTGATGCAATGGGATTGCCACAGGATATGGTAATACCGTACGGTCGTTATAAAGCCAAGATAGATATTCACGATTTTGATAACAAAAAGATCGCCGCATCAAAACTTATCTTAGTTACAGCCATAACACCTACCAAAGCCGGTATAGGCAAAACAACTACATCAGTGGGCCTGGCAGACGGGTTAAAAAAACTGGGTAAGAATGTGGTGCTTGCCTTGCGTGAACCTTCGCTGGGGCCTTGTTTTGGCATGAAGGGAGGAGCTGCAGGCGGTGGCTATTCGCAGGTGGTACCTATGGAAGAAATCAACCTGCATTTTACCGGCGACTTTCATGCTATTACTGCCGCCAACAATAACCTGGCTGCATTGCTGGATAATTTCCGTTTTTATAACCGTGGTAAACCCGAAGGTATTAAAACTGTTTTGTGGAAGCGTTGCCTGGATGTGAACGACCGGGTGCTGCGTAAAATTGTTACGGCACTGGATACACCCAACAACGGTATTCCTTCTGAAACAGGTTTTGTAATAACGCCCGCCAGCGAGATCATGGCAGCACTTTGTCTGTCGGAAGGCCTGGATGAGCTGCGTAAGAAAATAGATAACATTTTACTGGGTTTTACGTTTGCCGGTGATCCGTTCACAACCAAAGACCTGGGAGTTACCGGTGCTATTACTGCGTTATTGAAAGATGCAATTCAGCCTAACCTGGTGCAAACACTGGAAGGCACACCTGCCATGGTGCATGGCGGCCCCTTTGCCAATATTGCGCATGGATGTAATTCATTGATGGCAACCAAAACAGCCATGCAGTTTGGAGATTATGTGGTTACAGAAGCTGGCTTTGCAACCGACCTGGGAGCAGAGAAATTCTTTAACATCAAATGCCGTAAAGCAGGCCTGCAACCAGCCATGAGTGTATTGGTGGCAACTTCGCAGGCGCTGAAACTCAGTGGTGGCGCCGATCCCAAAACCATGATGCTGCCCGACCTGGCTGTACTTAGCAAAGGCGTTCGCAATCTTGAAAAACATATTTCTATACTTAAATCTTTTAAACAAAAAGTCTTGGTGGTACTTAACCGATACCAGTTTGATACAGCAGAAGAAATTGCCTGGCTGCGTAACTGGTGTGCAGAAAAAGAAGTTTCTTTTGCGGTGAATGACGGCTTTACACACGGCGGAGAAGGGGCTTTGGAAATGGCACGGGCTGTAGCTGATATTTGTGAAGATCCATCACCGGCCATACAACATACATATGAATTGACTGATGATATTGAAACGAAGATCCGGAAAGTGGTAACCACTATTTATGGAGGCACCGATGTTGTGCTGTATAAAAAAGCACAGGATATGATCAAAAAAATAAAAGCGCTGGGGCTTGAGCATTTACCGGTTTGTATGGCTAAAACGCAATACTCATTTACACATAATCCGTTGCAGAGTGATGTTTACAGCGGTTTTAAAATTGATGTAGATGACCTCGTGATCAACCAGGGTGCTGGTTTTATTGTGGCTGTTTGTGGCGAAATGGTTCGTATGCCCGGTTTGCCTAAAATACCACAGGCAAACAATATTGATGTGGTAGATGGAAAGATCATTGGGGTGAGCTGATCTTTACATAAGGGCAAAGCAATTTTAAAACAAATTGCTTTCACAAACGTCTTTAATTAAAAAACATGCAACAAACCATCACTATTGCCGGAGGCACCCAACAACCATTAAAAGTGAATCGCCTCGGTTACGGCACTATGCGCCTTACCGGCGAGGGCATTTACGGCGAACCTCCCCGAAGGGATGAAGCGCTTCAGATATTGAAACATGTTGTCAGCAAAGGCGTTAATTTTTTGGATACAGCCGATTATTATGGTGAAGATGTAACCAACCGGCTTATCAAAGAAGCTCTGTATCCTTATACAAAAGATCTTGTGATCTGTACAAAAATTGGTGCCACCCGCAAGTCCGATAAAAGCTGGATACCTTTTAACAAACCTGAACAACTACGGATTGCGATTGACAATAACCTGAGAACCTTGCAGATCGACCAGGTGCAACTCGTACATTTCAGGGTATTGCCAGGCAGTGATGTTCCCTTTAAAGAATCTATGGATGCCATGTTTGCCATGCAACAGGAAGGAAAGATTTTGCATGTAGGTGTTAGTAACGTAAGCAGGGAAGAGCTGGAAACCGCTATGCAAATGGGAAATATTGTCACGGTTGAAAATATGTACGGGCACGGACAACGAACTACCTTAAAATCGCACTATGGCGAAAACCGTGGCGGCGAAGAAATAATTGATATCTGCGAAGCACATAATATACCGTTGATACCTTATTTTTCACTTGTTAACTCACTTCCCCAAAATAACGAACGTATTACCAGCATCGCTGAAAAGTACAATGCTTCTGCAGCACAAATAAATATTGCCTGGTTGCTTCATCGCTCTCCATGGATGTTACCCATACCCGGCACATCATCTTTGGATCATTGTAAAGAAAACCTGGCTGCGGCTTCCATTCAATTATCTGCGGAGGATATGGAGTATTTAAACTGATCAAAAAAGGACCTTTGTAACACTGCCATATTTTCAGTAAAAATATAACGGCATCATTTTTAGGGTTATTGCATGTATCTATTTTTTTAACCAAAAACAAAAGAACATGCACTACAATCAGTCATGCGCCGCAAAAGGCAAATCTTACGGAAATTCCGCCAGGCCGGGATTTATCCGATCCATGCAAAAGGCAGCAGTAAACATTTTTAAAACTGAGAACAGTTATGAAATGTTGGTATTTGCTCCCGGACGCATCAAAGAACATTTTCACCTGGGTGTTAACGGAAACGAGCTTACCGTTTCTTACACACCACCCGAAGGCTTTCCCCGTCCCGATTGGATATTGAGGGAATACAGCCGCGGTGGTTTCACCCGCACTTTCACACTTGATGAAAGCATTGACAGCAGCAAGATCTCGGCTAAATATGCCGATGGTGTGCTTGAAATAAGTCTGCCAGTGATTGCCGGAAAGGAGAACGCTGCAAAGGAAATTGTTATTAACTAAGAAATCCTTTTGAAAGAGAACGGGCGCAAACTGCGCCCGTTTTTATTTTTATGTGTTGGATTTTATTTCTTACGCGGAGGCATTGGAATTAAAGCACTGGTTCTTTTTTTGAAATCTTCAAAAACAGGATTGCCTTTGTATTTTCTCTCCAGCATGGGAATACCTGATACAAATACCAGCAACCCGGTAATGGTAAGCGGACTAATAATAAAATAAAGGCTGTTTGTAAATGGTATGGTTATTATAAAAATACTCCACCACATCAGGATCTCTCCAAAATAATTAGGATGGCGGCTGTATTTCCATAAACCGGTTTGGATGATCAGACCCTTGTTGCTTTTGTCAGATTTAAAAACAGCGAGTTGCCAATCTGCCACGGCCTGAAAATAAAAACCAACTATCCAAAAGCATGATCCAGCCCAGGTAAAAACATTCCACCGCATCCGTTCTGCTATAGCTACATGTATAACCGGCGAAATGATGATCAGCAGAATAATACCCTGCAACAGGAACACCTGCAAATAGCTGCGTACATAAAAACTTTTACCCCATGCATCCCGCCAGGCCTTGTAACGAAAATCTTCTGTCTTGTTTTTATTACGTGTATAAATGTGCAGGCTCAGGCGCAGGCCCCAAACCGTAACCAACGCATATAATAGTAATGAAACAGCAGATGTCGGATAACTGATTAAAAGATAAACACACAACATGATATAACCCAGTCCCCAGGCAATATCGGCCACATCATTTCTTTTTTTATAAACAGCAATGACAAACCAAATACTTGCGTAAATGAAAATAATAATGAAGCAATGTATAAAAGCGGTAAACATTTAAGCAACCCATTTTACAATATAATAACCTGCAGTGCTTACAATACCGGTAAGTACAGAACCCCAAATGATATCAATAAACACAATGGGCAGCGGCCAGTCTTTTAAAGTAGCCAGGTTGGTAAGATCATAAGTGGCATAGGTAAAGAAGCCAAACAAAGCTCCTGCAATAATTGCTTTTGATAAAGAAGCTTTTTCTACCGCAGGTAAAATGGCAAAGTAAAATATTCCAATAATAAACAGCAGGTAAAAAATAATAGCAGCGGGCCAGTTTACTTTATCACTTAAAAAACTACCCAGGTATTTTTTGTACAGATCTTTGGCAATAAATCCCAGCCAGGTCATGTCTACAGCAAAGAAAACAACCGTAGTAAGTAAGTAGCTGATAATTAGTTTAAAAAAAGACATGCTTAAAGTTAATCTAATTGTGCGTTAATATATAAATCTGTTTAACAGATAGCGATATACAGTAAACTGCGATTGTAATGAAATTGTAATAAAACTGATCATCGGGCCTGAATTTTAATTTCGGCCATCGGTAAAATTAATTTTTGGCATGATTATTATCCCGGATTTAATAATTAAAACTATTGTTATGATTATTTACGTAAAAAACATGATCAGCCAGCGATGCAAAATTGTGGTAAATAATATTCTGCAAAGTTTTGGGCTGGAAGCAAAAGACATCATGATAGGTGAAGTTTTGCTAAAGGAAAAAGTTCCGGTATTTAAATTAATGCAGGTGGACGCTGCATTGAAGGAAACAGGGCTTGAACTGGTGTTTGATAAAAAAAGCCAGCTTGTTCAGCAAATAAAAAATATTATCCTGGAACTCATTCACTTTTCTGCAGAGCCCCTGTTAATGAAATTTTCCTGTTACCTGAGCAGCCGGTTAAATTATAATTATACTTACCTGGCCGGTATATTTAAAAAGATAAGCGGCATCACCATTGAACATTTTATCATTTCGCAAAAAATAGAAAAAGTAAAGTCGATGCTTATGGCCGGCGATATGCCCTTAAGCGAAATCGCTTACCGGATGAATTACAGCAGTGTCAGTCACCTGTCGGCTCAATTTAAAAAAGTAACCGGCTACAATGCCAGCGAATACAGGTCATTGCGGATACATAGCCTCGCAGATGTACCGGAAAAAATAGCCTCATAAGGCAGGAATCATATAATTTGGTTAGGGCAGAAGCCGTAGCAACTAAAATATTTTATCAGGCGCAAAAAGCAAAATGCCTTTATATTTGGTAATGCAAAATCTTAAACATCAGTTTTTATTAAGAGACGATATTACCTTTCTTAATTTTGGTTCTTTCGGCGCCTGCCCAAAACCAATCTTTGAGAAATACCAGCAATTTCAGCTGGAGCTGGAACAGGAACCCGTACAATTCATTACCGCAAACGGATTAAAATATCTTGAAACATCCAGACAGGCATTAGGCAATTACCTGCATTGCGATAAAGACGACCTGGTGTATGTGACCAATCCGTCTTATGCAGTAAATGCGGTTGCCAAAAGTTTCGGTCTTAAACCCGGGGATGAAATCTTAACCAGCAGCCTGGAATACGGAGCCTGCGATAAAGCCTGGGAATATTATTGTGAAAAAACAGGCGCTGTTTATGTTAAGCAACCCATTTCATTGCCGGTACAATCGAAAGAGGAATTTGTAACAGAATTCTTTAAAGGACTAAGCAGTAAAACAAAACTTGTTTTTATAAGCCATATAACCAGCAGCACCGGCCTTCGCTTACCAGTTGAAGCAGTGTGTGCAGCCGCTAAAGAAAAGGGCATCATGACTTTTGTGGATGGCGCACATGCACCCGGACAGGTTCCTTTGAATTTGCAGGATTCTCCTTTTGATATGTACACCGGCGCCTGCCATAAATGGATGATGACACCCAAAGGCAGTTCGTTCCTGTATGTAAAAAAAGAATACCAGCAGATGGTGGATCCGTTGATTGTTAGCTGGGGTTATAAAGCCCTGTTTCCATCTCATTCAACATTTCTGGATTATCACCAGATGAACGGCACCAGGGATTACTCCGCTTTTTTAACGATACCAACAGCTATTCAGTTTATGAAAGAAAATAACTGGACAGAGGTTGCTGCTCAATGCAGAATCCTGGTTCAGCAAAATGCGGCTGCTTTTTGCGCATTGTTAGGATCAGAACCGCTTGCACCGGTAAATGATGATTTTATTCTGCAGCTTTTTAGTGCTGAGATAAAGGCTCCTGAACCGGAAAAGCTTTACCGGCATTTTTTTGATACGTATAAAATAGAGATACCAGTAATGCGGCACGGCAATAAAGTATTTCTGCGCTATTCTATAAATGCATTTAACAGTCAGCAGGATCTTGATACTTTATTTGCAGCTATTAAGGATATAAAAAGCAATACAGGGTTAATTCAATAAGAAACTTCCCTGTTCAGGGTTTAGTAAAAAAGGCTTAAGTGCAATACATCTATTGTACTTAAGCCTTTTCTATTATACAACAAAGCTCTAATTCAGTTTGTCTGCAAAAAATTCCAGCAACCTTTCATCACTCATTTTATTTGCAGTTGACTCCTCTGTTTTAGCATTTTTAAACCGGGGAGTATCTGCGAGGTAATGCAGGAACTGCTCCTGAACCTGTCCTGTGCCTGTTGCATGCAGGAATGTGGCATTTGTAAGATGAGCAGCAATTTCCTTGAAGAACTTTGCCTGCAGCTTCTGCTTCTGGTTATGCTCATTTTTTTCACTGGGGCTTGATGAAACTTCTTCTCCTGCTACATGTGCCAGAATAGCTAGTTTTTCAGATTCGCTGTTATTGTATCCTACAACGGTAGCATGTTGGGTATCCATCCATACTCCGAATTTTTTTTGATTGCTCATGGTAATTTATTTATTAGTGTATTGGTATATACTCAATAACCATACCCCAAATGCAAACAAGCAATTTGTCAGCCGGTAACAGCCATTCTTATTTATATCCTATCCATTTCCTGTTGGCAATATCAAACAACCAGTAAATACCGTTGCTGTATGCAAAATTGAATGTTGATTCAACAGGTGCAGTATCGGGTAGTTTTAATGTTGATTGCAGGTAACCTTCTTTGTAGTTATATAGTTCAATTTGTTTGCTTGATGTATTTAAAAAGGCAAACTCAGCATTTTTAATATTGGTTGCAACCACATTGCCATTGTAATTTTCTCCGGCATTTTCATCATCATCACCGGCAGCATCTGATTTTGTGCGACCCCAGTGTATCTGAACAGACTCTTTTACTTCTGCAGCCTCACCTGCAGTTTGATAAAGTGCTACCTGGTTTCCATCACGAAAGGCAACACTTTTTATCAGGCTGTAGTATGAGCCCACGCTTTGTTCGTTTGGCTGGTTCATGCCCGTGAATTTATTAGAAATACTGGCAGGGATTCCGGCGTTGTTCAGTTCGTAACTTATCCAGCCTATCTCATTGTATCCATTTGCCATTATCCTGTTGATGGAAGCATTGAACCATATGCCACGGATATCTTCCATGGTGGTAAGACTGTCACTTGATATTCTTTTTCCTGCAGGTGTAAACACTGCCATGGGAAAGCCCATATTACCACAAAATGCAGCGTAGTATTTTTTGGTGATCGGGTTCCAGCAAACACCTGCGCCCCTGGTACCGCAAAGTTCATCATCTGCAGTTTTGGGCATTTTTAATTCCATTACCTGTTTTAAAGTGCGGTTTTGAGCAGGCAAAGTATAGGAAGAAAATAATAGTACAGCTGTAATAAAAACAATATACTTTTTCATGATCTTTTTTCTACAAAATTTGAAAAAAAATTCAACAAAAGCTATACCTGCTGAAGGGTATTTATTAAAAAAACCGAAGCAATCAGCTTCGGCTTTTATATGCACTAAATTCATACTTTACCAAACTTAGTATAATATTTCCTTAGAACTCCGCACTCTTTGGATACCTTGGAAAAGGAATTACGTCGCGGATATTGCCCATGCCTGTTACAAACTGAACCAGGCGTTCAAATCCAAGCCCAAAGCCGGCATGCGGACAGGTACCGAATTTCCTTGTATCCAGGTACCACCACAATTCTTCAGCTGGTATATGCATTTCTTCCATACGTTGTAAAAGCTTATCCATGCGTTCTTCACGCTGGCTGCCTCCAACAATTTCACCAATGCCAGGCGCTAAAATATCCATGGCTGCAACGGTCTTACCATCATCATTCTGGCGCATGTAAAAAGCCTTTATCTCTTTCGGATAATTCATCAGTATAACCGGCTTTTTAAAATGCTTTTCTACCAGGTAACGCTCATGTTCGCTTTGCAGGTCCATTCCCCAGCCTGTAACCGGGTATTGAAATTTCTTTTTCTTGTTGTAATTACTTTCTCTTAAAATCTCAATGGCTTCGGTATAGGTCAGCCTTTCAAAATCATTACCTACTACAAAATTTAATTTATCCAGCAAACCCATTTCACTTCTTTCGGTCTGCGGTTTTTGTTTTTCTTCTTCTTCAAGTCGTTGTGATAAAAACTCCAGGTCATCTTTGTTATTATCCATGGCATGCTTTATCACATACTTGATAAAGTCTTCGGCAAGGTTGGCATTATCTTCCAGGTCGTTAAAGGCAACTTCCGGTTCAATCATCCAGAACTCTGCCAGGTGACGGGTTGTATTGCTGTTCTCTGCACGGAAAGTTGGTCCGAAAGTATAGATATCACTGAAAGCTGTTGCCGCCAGTTCTCCCTCCAGTTGTCCGCTTACAGTAAGGTTGGTACTGCGCCCAAAAAAATCTTCTTTAAAATTGATGGAACCATCTTCGTTCTTTGGTGCGGTTCCATCTAATGGTAAAGCTGTTACTTTAAACATTTCGCCGGCACCTTCTGCGTCACTTGCGGTAATAATAGGCGTATGTAAATAAAGAAACCCTTTGTCGTTAAAAAACTTATGAATAGCAAATGCCAGTGCATGACGAACACGAAATACAGAGCCAAATGTATTGGTGCGAAAACGCATGTGTGCATTTTCACGTAAAAATTCCAGGCTGTGTTTTTTGGGCTGCATCGGAAATGTTTCTGCATCACTATCGCCCAGTATTTCTATCGTTGCTGCTTTCAGTTCTACTTTTTGTCCCTTACCCAAAGAAGGGATCACTTCGCCGGTTGCTTTAATACAGGCGCCGGTTGTAAGGCGTTTAAGCAAAGCGTCATCAAACTGGCCAAGTGTGGCAACGATCTGAACATTACTATTGGTACTGCCATCATTAAGGGCTATAAACTGGTTGTTGCGGAATGTACGCACCCATCCCATTACTGTTGCTTCATAGTTGGCTTTATCGCTCGCCAGCAGGTCTTTAATTCTGATTCTTTTGTTGAACATATTTATTATTTGTGGAGTGCAAAGATAAGGATAGAACACAGATGACACGGATAGAGCGGAGTTACAACGATAATTGTACTAAAAAGTATAATGATAATAATCTGTGAAATCTGAGTAATCTGTGGCAAAACCACCCAAAAAATTCCTTTTTTTTAAAAAAACACCGTAATATTGCATCAGAATCAGGCTGAGGAGCAACTTTCAAGCACTACTTATCAGCGGTTTAAATCCATCAATATAAATTTCTCAATCACTATTTTTCAGACTTAAGAAGGGATTTTTGAAGAAAATCATTTTTCATTATTTATGTACGACATTTCACAACTGAACGACCTGCTCGTTCCTGAGTTGCAGGATATTGCAGAGCAATACAACATCTCCAACGCAAAAAAATTAGTTAAACAGGATCTTATCAGTAAGATACTGGAAACCCAATCTAATATGAATACAGAAAAAAAGAACGAAGGCGAAAAGCCAAAGCGGAAGCGGATCATAAAACCGGCCGAAACAGGGGCGCCCGAGCCGGTTGCTGCAGCAAAACCCAGAAAAGCCGAAGCAGAAAAAAAACCGGTTAAAAAGCAGGTAGAAATTGAAGAAGAAGAGGATATGCAACCCTTAACCGACCAGGAAAGCACCATACCAGCCGCCATAGCACAAATGCTGGCCGAGAAGGATGAACTGGAGCAGGAAGCAGAAGTGGACCTGGAAAATGAATCGTCACAGCCACCCGCAAAACAATACAACCAATCAAGGCAGCAGCCTGTTTTTAATATTGAGTTTGATGGTGTGATACTGGGCGAAGGTGTTTTGGAAATGATGGCCGATGGGTATGGCTTTTTAAGAAGCAGCGATTATAATTATCTTTCATCACCCGATGATATTTATGTGTCGCCCAGCCAGATAAAATTGTTTGGTTTAAAGACCGGCGATACTGTTTATGGCAGTGTGCGCCCGCCAAAAGAAGGTGAAAAATATTTTGCGTTATTAAAGGTTGAAACCATCAATGGTAAATCACCGGAGGAAGTAAGAGACCGTGTTCCATTTGATTATTTAACGCCACTGTTCCCGTTTGAAAAATTAAACCTTTGTACCAAGGCAGATAATTACAGTACCCGTATCATGGACCTGTTTACACCCATTGGTAAAGGCCAGCGTGGATTGATTGTAGCCCAGCCTAAAACTGGTAAAACAATGTTGCTGAAAGAATTGGCCAATGCCATTGCCGAAAATCACCCGGAGTGTTACCTGATGATT
>JBJTMN010000499.1:0-3778 GCA_046070545.1 Ferruginibacter sp. | reverse complement strand
AAAGATTGCTCGCCGTATTGGCGTACCATTAACCTGCTTAGCTCTCCAACCTCTTCCATTAGTATGCCAAGGTTTGTGAGTTCGCTGAAATATTTGACTCCAACTGTTCTTATCCATTGGTCAACCTGTTCCTGTGCCTGTTTAATTGTTATATCGTTCATGTAATATTGGTTATGGGCTAAAGCCCGTATGATCTATGTGGCCTTACCCCGCCTTTAAAGGCGGAGCAACTGATAAAGTGGCTTTTCGGGCTTTAGCCCATTCGAATTTACTCTTTGTTTTTGGTATCAATAACAATTGTAACCGGTCCGTCATTTAATAAAGATACTTTCATATCTGCACCAAACTCTCCGGTAAATATTTTTTTGCCAAGGTCTGTTTCTAATTGTGTAATCATTTTTTCATAAATGGGAACAGCGATATCTGGCTTACTGGCTTTTAAATAAGAGGGGCGATTCCCTTTTTTGGTGGATGCATGTAGTGTAAACTGGCTTACCAGTAAAATATCGCCTCCCATATCTTTTACAGAAATATTGGGCACTTTATTCTCATCATCAAAAATGCGGAGATTAATGATCTTGTTACTCAGCCAGCTTATATCTTCCTCAGTATCGGCATCTTCAATACCAACCAAAACAAGCAGGCCTGCTTTGATCTCAGATCTTATGCTGTTGTTAATGGTTACGCTTGCCTGCGATACTCTTTGAATTACTGCTCTCATGTGTACAAATATACCATAACCGGTAAAGAAAAGCCCCGGCTGTGGCAGGGCTTTTCTTTCATTCATTTTCTTCCGGCTATGAACAGCGCCAGCAAACCCAGGGGAAGCGGTATCCACCAGAAATCGCTGAGCTCAGATAAATGGCTTGAGTTCTTACCAATAAAATACATAGCTACAGAAGCTGCAATGCATAATACACCCAGCATGAAGAAGAGATTTTTTTTATTCATAAAAACAGTTTTTTAAATCTACACAATACAGTTTGTTTATGCAATAGCTTTTTTGTGTTTAAGCAAACTTGTCATCAGGCGTTGATATACTAAACCGGATTTCATGTGCAGAGCAAAGCCTGGATCGCTGTTTAAACAGTGAAAAAGGGAAAAACAGGCTCTGGTAAGCGTATTGGATTTTTACTGAAATTTCCAAGCTTTTAAACAAACATTTTTCCAAAAAAGTGGGGAAAAGTGATCAAAACCACTGCCGGTATGAGTCTGCAAAATTATCCACCATTTTTGTCCACAGGTGTTGATATTTATAAGTTTGATTCCTCATCCAATACAAATATTTTCGTTGACTTGTTATTCAATTAACCCAACAAATCAAGCATTTTATATAGTTATGGCAAAAAAATCACAACCTGCTAAGGGATTGCAGTTCTCCCGTCAGTTTACCAAAGACGATGTTAGCCCTTTCGATATGTTTGAGTACGATTACCGTACTTCAGTTATTAAAAATCCAACCGGCGAAATTGTGTTCCAGATGGATAATGTGGAGGTTCCAAAACAATGGAGCCAGATCGCTACCGATATTCTTGCACAAAAATATTTTCGTAAAGCCGGTGTTCCAAACGAGGATGGAACAACCGGAAGAGAAACAACCGTAAAACAGGTTGCTCACCGTATGGCTCATTGCTGGCGAGTGTGGGGCGAACGTTACGATTATTTTGCAACAGCTAATGATGCCCAGATATTTTATGATGAACTGGTGTATTCTATCTTGAACCAGGCCTGCGTACCAAACAGTCCGCAGTGGTTTAATACCGGTTTACACGAAGTATATGGCATTACCGGTAAGCCCCAGGGTCATTATTATGTAGATGCTAAAGACGGACAATTAAAAAAGTCATCCAATGCTTATGAGCGCCCACAGCCACATGCCTGCTTTATTTTAAGTGTAGAAGATGACCTGGTGAACGAGGGCGGCATCATGGATCTTTGGGTACGTGAAGCCCGGATCTTTAAATACGGAAGCGGTGTGGGTACCAACTTCAGCAGCATCCGTGGCGAAGGCGAAAAATTAAGCGGTGGCGGTACCTCAAGCGGCCTGATGAGCTTTTTGAAGATCGGTGACCGTGCAGCCGGTGCTATTAAAAGCGGCGGAACTACACGCCGTGCGGCCAAAATGGTTTGCCTGGACCTGGACCACCCTGAAATTGAAAAATTCATCAATTGGAAAGTGGAAGAAGAAGATAAAGTGGCGGCTTTAATTGCTGCGGGTTATGCCAGTGATTACGAAGGAGAAGCATACAGAACAGTGAGCGGACAAAACAGTAACAACTCTATCCGCATACCAAATGATTTCTTCAACATATTAGACCAAGACGGCGAGTGGGAACTGAAAGGAAGAAGCGACGGCCGGGTGATGAAGAAAGTACAGGCAAGAAAATTGTGGGAGCAGATCACCTACGCGGCATGGCGTTGTGCTGACCCTGGCACCCAATACGATACTACCATCAATGAATGGCATACATGTCCCGAAGGCGGTCCTATCAGGGCTTCCAATCCTTGCAGTGAATACATGTTCCTGGATAACACAGCCTGTAACCTGGCCAGTGTTAACCTGCGCCAGTTCTTTGATGAAAACAACAACACCTTTAATGTAGCCGGTTTTGAACATACCTGCCGCCTGTGGACAGTAGTACTGGAAATATCTGTGCTGATGGCGCAGTTCCCATCAAAAGAAGTAGCACAGCTTTCTTATGATTACAGAACCCTTGGTTTAGGTTTTGCAAACCTGGGTTCTATGTTAATGGTAAGCGGTATTGCTTACGATAGCGAAGAAGCAAGAGGTATTGCCGGTGCTATTACCGCCATCATGACCGGTGTGGCTTACAAAACCTCTGCCGAGCTTGCAAGCTTCTTAGGGGCATTTGATAAGTACGAAGAAAACAAAACCCACATGTTACGTGTAATGCGTAACCATCGTGCAGCCGCCTACGACGCAAGTGAAGCATACGAAGGCATTGAAATAAAACCTCAGGGTATCAATGCAAAATATTGCCCGGATTATTTACTGAAATCCGCTACCAAGGCCTGGGACGATGCAGTACAGATGGGTGAGAAGTACGGCTACCGCAATGCACAAACAACCGTAATTGCGCCAACCGGAACTATCGGCCTGGTAATGGATTGCGACACCACCGGTGTAGAACCTGATTTCGCGTTAGTAAAATTTAAAAAATTAAGTGGTGGCGGTTATTTCAAGATCATCAACCAGAGCGTGCCGCAGGCATTACGCAATTTAAAATACAGCGAAGCAGAAATTGAGGAGATCGTGGCGTATGCAAAGGGTCATGCTTCTTTAGATAAAGCTCCTTTCATCAACACCAAAACATTGATGGAGAAAGGATTTTTACAGGAAGATATTGACAAGCTGAATAATGTGCTGGGTGCTGCTTTTGAAATTGGTTTTGTTTTCAACGTGTATACATTGGGGGAAACCTGCCTGGAAAGACTTGGATTTAAACCAGAACAATACCATGATTTTGGATGGAGCCTCCTGGAAGCTTTAGGTTTCAGCGATGCAGAAATTGAAGCAGCCAACATTTATATATGTGGTACCATGACGGTGGAAGGCGCTCCTTACTTAAAAGAAGAACACCTTTCTGTTTTTGATTGTGCCAATAAATGCGGACAAATAGGACAACGTTACATACATGCACACGGACATATCCGTATGATGGGTGCAGCACAGCCTTTCTTAAGCGGTGCCATTTCAAAAACCATTAACCTGCCAAACGAAGCCTCACAGGATGAAATTGCAGATGCTTACCGCTTA
>JBJTMN010000498.1:0-5150 GCA_046070545.1 Ferruginibacter sp. | reverse complement strand
AGTAAAATAACTTTTTCCGGAACGGCCGCTGAATGAACCGTTTAAAGGCTCCTGGCTAACGGCCGTTCCGGAAAAAGTTATTTTACTGTCTTCATTTATGAAAATGGTGCTGGCTCCTTCTGCAGTGCGTATCCTGAAAAGCCCTTCTTCCGGTGCAATAGCAGAAAGGGTGAACTTACCCGCCTTCACATCAGCAGTGTCTAATACTTCGGGTTGTTTTGCACTGAAGTACAACTGCTCGAGATAAATTTTCTGATCGGGCAGGGCCTTCAACTCGCCCGAAAGTATAAACAGACCTTTGTCGTTTTTGTTATTACAGGAGATCAGCATTGCAGCAACTGCTGCAGCGGCTAATAGTTTTTTCATTATTGTGTATTTAATTTTTTTTCAAGCATTGTGTTAACCAGTTGCATGTCGGCCTTGCCCTTACTTAATTTTTTTACTTCACCGGCAAATAAACCTATAAGCCCTTTTTTACCAGACTGGTATTGTTTTACCTTATCGGGCATTTTGGCAATGGCTTCATCTACCCATTGCTCAATAGAGCTGCTATCTTTTTCCTGCACGAGATTTAATTCAGTTGCAATTTGCAAAGGGTCTTTTTCCGGTTGGGCAAGCAATACAGGAAAAACCTTTGCAGAAGCAATGCCAAAATTCAACACTCCTGTTTCAACCAATGTAATCAAGGCTGCCAGTTTTTCTGCAGGTAAAGAAAAGACATTGTAATCGATACCATGGTCGTTTAAATGACTTTTAACAGGGCCCAGCATCCAGTTGGCAACTGCTTTGTAATTGCCTGTATGTTGTATCACTGATTCAAAATATGCAGCCTGATCTTTATCATCACATAATACCGATGCATCATAATCTGATAAGTTCAGTTCTTTCATATACCTGATCTTCAGATCATGGGGTAAAACCGGTAATACGTTTTTTATCCCGGCAAGATAATCTTCTGTTATATGAAAAGGAGCCAGGTCCGGCTCGGGAAAATAACGGTAGTCATCTGCATCTTCTTTGGTGCGTAATGAAAAGGTGCTGTTATTATCTGCATCATAACTCCTGGTTTCCTGTATGATGGGCTGGCCGTTCTCAACCAAAGCGATCAGTCTTTCCACCTCTACATCAATAGCCCGTTTTACATTACGGATGCTGTTGAGATTTTTGACTTCCACCCGGGTGCCCAGTTTTGTTTCGCCTTTCAGGCGGATGGAAATATTGGCATCGCATCGCATGCTGCCTTCTTCCATATTACCATCGCAAATGCCGAGCCAGGTAACCATTTTACGTAATTCGGTGATGTAGGCAAATGCTTCATCGCTGCTGTGCATATCTGGTTCGCTTACAATTTCCAGTAGCGGAACACCGGCCCGGTTTAAATCGATAGCGGTATAATTTTCATCCACCTCGTGCAGACTTTTGCCTGCATCTTCTTCCATGTGTATCCTGTTCAGCCGGATATTCCTTTCTGCTCCGTTAACCTTAATGGGTACAAAACCATTTTTGCATACAGGCGTGGTGTGTTGCGAAACCTGGTAGCCTTTAGGCAGATCAGGATAAAAATAATTTTTACGGGCAAAGTAATTGTTTTGCTCTATTTCACAATGCAAAGCCAGTCCGAGTTTAATGGCATATTCAATTGCTTTGGCATTCATTTTAGGCAGGGTGCCGGGGTGTGCCAATGTAATGGGGCTGATATGTGTATTGGGATCGGTACTGAATGCAGCACTGTCGCCACAAAACAATTTACTTTGGGTTAACAACTGTGCATGTACTTCCAGGCCAATCACCACCTGGTATTTATCATTTGTATTCACGGTTGCAAAGGTAAGGTGCAGTGGGCAATTAGCAGTGGGTAGTTGGCAGTCTAGCAACTGCACAAATCAGTAATATGCGTATAAAAAAGCGTCCTGAATTTTCAGGACGCCTTTTTATGCTTACTCACGGCTTATAAATTCGCTGTCTTTAATTTTTTAGGGATCTTAATATCAAAACTCAGGCTGCTGCCATTGCGGGTGGCTTTAATATTGTAGGTTGATTTTTCCATATTGTCCATCAGCCCTTCACGCATTTCATCGGTATTGGTAATTTTTTTACCACCGATTTCAGTAACAATATCATCTTTTTTGATCCCGGCTTTTTCTGCAGGGGAGTCTTTATCTACATCCAGTACTTTTACCCCATTGCTTTCTTCGGTATCCTGAATTTTTAAGCCCAGTTTTTGCTGGCGTGGGTAACTATCTGAATAAAAACGATATGTATTTTCTCCATTTCCAGGACTCCATATTCTTGGAGATATATCGCCCAGTTCAACCCCTGGTACAGACTGTATGCGTGGCATGCTGAAAGAGCGTGTCATGCCATCCGGACCACTGAATGAATAGGCCATCGCTTTTGATCCTTTACGTTCGCCCAGGGTAGTTTTGGCTGATTGTTCTTTGCCATCTCGCCTGTAATAAACCGTCACTTCCTCTTTTGGTTTAAAAGAAGTCACCACATCTGATAAGCTGTTGGGATCATCTACTTTTTTATCATTGATCTTTGTGATGATATCACCATTTTTTAAACCCGCTTTTTCTGCAGCACTGCCTTTTGTAATATTGGTTATCTCGGCTCCCTTATGTGTGCCTTCTTTGTCGTTGGCATCGCTGTAGACATTGGTTGTTACGCCTAAAAAAGCAGTGGGTTCTCCGTCGTCATCACCACTCCAGCTGAAACCTTCAAAATCTTCGGGGTTTATCTGGAAGCGGGTGCCGCCTTTTCCATCGCGGATGATGATATTTCTTTTATTAATGGTGATCTCATCATCTTTAAATTCAGATAAAGGTTTACCATTAATCGTAACCTGGTCTCCTTTTACTTCTACGGTAATTTTAGTGTCCTTGTCGCCTTTTTTACGGATGATGATCTCCTGGGTCTCTTTTTTATCCTTGTCGCCCTTAGGCCCTTTGTCGCCTTTATCATCCTGGGCTGTAAGGGTGGTAAATGCTGCGAAACACAATAATGCAGCGGTAAAAACAATTTTTTTCATGGCTTTATATTTTATGTACGAAACGTTTAGTAGAACAAAACTAAGTAGTTTTTTGATATTACGAAACTTTTCGCAGATTATTTTTTGGGTTTAACATTTTTTAAACACGAACTAAGCGAATTACACTAATTACACGAATTTGGGATTCGATTTGGTGTAAGTTCTTACCGGGCAATCATCGACTATTCCTTCTGCAATGAAATCCATGCCGATCTTTTCAAGCACTTTAACAGAGGCCAGGTTTTTAATATGTGCCCTACCGGTGATGAGTTTGAGGTTCAGTTCGGTAAAACCATGTTGCAGGCTTGCCTGTGCGGCTTCGGTGGCGTAGCCCTGGCCCCAGGCTTTTTGCACCAGGCGGTAACCCAGGTCAATTTCATCCAGTTCGGGCCGGTACTTGAGCCCGCACCAGCCTATGAAATCCATATCATGTTTTGTGTGTATGGCCCAGCGGCCCAGGTTGTTTTGGTATTGGGGCAGGATGATATTGTGTAAGATCTCCTGCGCATGCTCCAAGGTTTTTAAAGTGGGCTCATGCACATACTTTACAATTTCAGGATCGCTGTTGAGTGAAAGGATCAGTGGTGCATCAGCTACTGTGAATTGCCGAAGTATCAGCCGGGGTGTTTGGAGGACTATGTGCATATTAATGTAAAATAAAAAAGATCCTAGGACAGCAATCCTTTCACCTGCTCAATCACCGCCCTTAAACCACTCACATCCTGCCCGCCGGCGGTTGCCAGGTTCTTTTGTCCGCCGCCACCGCCTTTTATTAACGGGGCAACATGTTCTTTGATTATTTTTCCGGCATCTAAATTTTTGGCAGCCACCACGGTATCGCTGATGCCGATGGCAACGAATGGTTTGCCATCGATATTGGCGCAAAGCACCGCTATATGATCGTGCAGTTTATTCTTCAGCTCGAAACAGAGTTTTTTCAATGCATCGGGGCTGCTTACTTCAATGACTTCGCCCACAAATGTTACGTTGTTGATGATCTCATCTTTTTGCAGCAGTTCATTACGGATGATGACCAGCTGCCTGGCTTCCAGTGCTTCAATATGTTTTTTAAGAGAAGCGTTTTCAGCCTGTAAATTCTCAATTGATTTAGAAACATCCTTTGGATGTTTTAACAAGCCACTGATCACACTCATTTCCGCGAATGTGGTATTCACTAATTTTTCTGCAGCTTTACCACAAACCGCCTCTATCCTTCTTACACCGGCAGCAACAGCTCCTTCACTTTTTATTTTAAACAGTCCCAGTTCGCCGGTGCAGCCCACATGGGTACCACCGCAAAGCTCAATAGAATAAGCAGGGTCCATGATAACTACCCGTACCACATCACCGTATTTTTCGCCAAACAAAGCCATGGCACCCAATGCAACGGCTTCATCCTTGTTCATGGATTTAATTACAACCGGGATATTCTCCCTAATTTTTTCATTTACCAGTTTTTCAACAGCGGCTATCTCTTCATCGGTAACTTTTGCAAAATGGCTGAAGTCAAAACGCAGGTGTTCTTCATTTACCAGGCTTCCTTTTTGTGCCACATGTTTACCTAACACGCTGCGCAATGCAGCATGCATCAGGTGTGTAACACTATGGTGGAGGGTGATATCTTTTCTTCTTACTGCGTCTACTTTGGCAATAATATTGCCGCCCATATCTTCCAAAACCGAGTCAGCAAAATGTATGATTAGGTCGTTCTCTTTTTTTGTATCAGTTATGGTGAGTGAGGTTCCTTGAAAATCAAGTGTGCCGCTATCTCCAACCTGTCCACCGCTTTCAGCATAAAAAGGCGTTTGGTCTAAAATGATCTGGTATTGTTCTTTTCCCTTACCGCTTACTTTACGGTATTTAACCACCTTAGCATTTGATATGAGGTTATCGTAACCAACAAATTTTGAAGAAGGGATATCATTTACAGTAATCCAGTCTTCGGTATCCAAAACTGCAGCAGAACGGCTGCGGTCTTTTTGTTTTTTCATTTCAGCTTCAAAGCCAGTCTCATCCACCGTTAATCCTTTTTCTGTGGCAACCAGTTTTGTAAGGTCGAGCGGGAAACCAAATGTATCATACAACCGGAAAGCTTCTTCACCAGTGATGTTCTTAGTAG
>JBJTMN010000497.1:0-3186 GCA_046070545.1 Ferruginibacter sp. | reverse complement strand
TACGAGAGCTGGGCAAAACAATTCCCTGCTTTTTTGATCTGGGCTTTTGGGAAATAAAACTGTTAATCCGTTAATTGGTATAATAAACAGCATAATGAACCTGCTTAAAAACGAATTAACGAATTAACGGATTAACCAATTAACGGATTAACGTTCCTAGTCTTCTTTCATAATATTACTGGATCCGCTGCTGTGCTTTTCCTTAATAACCCCATTCCCTTTATACTTTATATCACTGGCGCCACTGGCAGAAGCTGTTAATTCACTGTTGACGGTGATATGTACATCTGAAGCACCCGAAACATTGGCATTGCATATATCAGTAACCAGTTCAAAAGCCTTAACATCGCTGGCGCCGCTGCTTTTGATATTAACAACGTTTGCAGCACCGGAAATTTTCGCATCAGACGCACCACTCAGGTTTATATCCAGGTTTTTCACTTTTATGGTACCACTGAAATCACAGGCTCCTGACATGTGCAGTTCCAGGTCGGATGCAGTTAAGGTTCCGGCAACAACAACATCGCATGCCCCGGATGCATCAATTTTTTTCAGCTCACTGAATGAAACATATACCCTGAATTTACGGTCTTTTTTACTCCACCCTTTTTCGCCTTCATAAAAAATACGGAGCGTGCCATTCTCTATAACCGTTTTAATATTTTGCTTATGCATTTCACTGGCAGCACTAACAGCTATGGCCATATTATCGGACTGCGACAGGTAAAGATCAATACCATTTGCTACTTTAACGGCATTAAACTGTCCCGGCAATTCCCTTACAGATGCATTGGGATCAACTACAATTTCGTTTTGCGCTTGTAAACCCGATATGGCAAAAACGGTTACGAGTAAAAATAAAAACTGCTTCATCTTATTTAACTTTTTTAACAGCACCACCACTGTTTGTTTGAATATCACGTATCAGGCCGGTACCTTTATAATGTATATCTCCTCCGCTGCTGGCTTTGGCAACAAGTTCCTTATTAATGGTAACATGTACATCAGCACCGCTGCTGGCAGAAGCATCGCAGTAATCTACAGCAAATTCATACCCTTTAAAACTGGCTCCGCTACTAACATTCACCGTAAATTTATCTGCACTGCCGCTCAGTTTTGCATCGGCTCCGCTGTTAACTTCAGCTACCAGTTCCTGCACATTAACGGATCCCGTAAACTCAGCCCCGCTGGTTACACGCAGGTCTAATTTACCGGCCTTAATACTGCCATTCACGGTTACATCCGAGCCTGCAGACACATTCAATTTCTCCAGGGCCTTAAACGAAACATAGGCTTTCAGGTTGGCTTTACCATTCGATCTCCAGCTGATACCCTTGTTATCATAATAGATCTTCAGCGTACCATTTACTACTTCAGTGATCAAACGGTCAAGATACTTTTGTTCAGATGCACTTACTGCTACTGACTCCTCATTACCCTGTGTAAGATAAACATCAATACCGCCTGAAACTGATATGCCTGTAAAATTACCGCTTACACTGCGTGTTACCGCATTGGCATCATTAATCACCTTGTTTTCCTGTGCAAATGCGCCCAGGGAGATCATTGAAACGACCAGGAACAAAAAATTTTTCATCTTAATTAATTTTTGGTTTTTAAAAAGACGAAATCCCAAACCAAGGATAACCGCCGGTTGAACGGTTGCCCTGATCTAAAATTCCGTGGCTATACTTACCGGTTTATACGTACAGCAAAGGAGTTATGTTACACTATTTTTAAAAAATATCCCGAACTCCCCTACCTTTGTGTTTTAAAGCTCTTTTAACCGTTTGAATTTCCGGGGTGCTTTTTTTGTCATACTGATCTTATAGAAGTATTACAAAAAAGGCTGAGATAATACCCGATAACCTGCACAGGATAATGCCTGCGAAGGGAGAAAATACAGCTCCTCCAAACCCGTCCGGGAAGAGGAAACAAGCGGATTTTACCTCCCCGGATCTTCAGCTCAATTTTTTAAATGATGAAAAACTTAGTGGTATGTGCATTATTGTGCACGGGTTCTTTTGCAGCAATTGCTCAAAAGTCAACAAAATTCAATGACACAGCTTACCTGCAGCCGGTGGAAGTACTGGCCGTAAAGGCTGCTGAAAAAGCACCCTTTGCAAAGACCGATCTTACTAAAAAAGAAATTGAGAAGAATAACCTGGGACAGGACCTTCCCTTTTTGCTGAATCAAACCCCTTCGGTTGTTGTTAATTCAGATGCAGGCAATGGCGTTGGCTATACCGGCATCCGCATACGAGGCACCGATGCAGCCCGTATCAATGTTACTTTGAACGGCATACCGTATAATGATGCAGAAAGCCAGGGAACTTTTTTTGTTGACCTGCCCGACTTTGCATCTTCTGCCAACAGCATACAGGTGCAGCGTGGTGTAGGAACATCCACCAATGGTGCCGGCTCATTTGGCGGCACCATCAATATAGGCACCAATGAACTGAACAAGGATTTTTATGCCTCCTCCAATAACAGCTTTGGTTCCTTCAATACTTTTAAAAATAATATACAATTCGGCAGTGGTTTACTGGGCAAACATTTTACTGTTGATGGCCGTGTAAGCCAGATCAGCAGCGATGGGTACATTGACCGTGCAAGATCGAAACTACAATCATTCTACCTGAGTACTGCTTATGTAAATGCAAAGAACTCGTTACGGATGAATGTTTTTTCGGGCAAGGAAAAAACATACCAGGCCTGGTATGGCGTGGCTGAATATTTACTGGATACCAACCGCACCTACAACCCCAGCGGTACTGAAAGGCCTGGTGAACCTTACGATAATGAAACAGACAATTATACGCAGACACATTACCAGCTTTTTTACAACCATAAATTCAACAGGTACTGGAAAGGGAATATGGCCGTTTTTTTAACCAGGGGCAAAGGCTATTACGAACAATACAAGGCCAATAAAAAACTGGCAGACTATAACCTGCCCGATTATTTTGATGGCACCAATACCATTAAAAGAACCGACCTGGTGCGCAGGCTATGGCTCGATAATTATTTTTATGGAACCATCTTTTCGTTGCAATATCAAAAAAACAAAACACAACTGATCATTGGCGGCGGGTACAATGCCTATGATGGTAATCACTACGGCGATATTAAATGGGCTGCCGTGCAGGCTGCAGTGCCACTCAATTACCGCTGGTACAGTTTAAC
>JBJTMN010000496.1:0-5483 GCA_046070545.1 Ferruginibacter sp. | reverse complement strand
GGTAGGTGGGGGGGTTTCTGGGGTGGGTTTCTTGTGAGCCTGGGCAGGAGGCTTAACTGGCTTTTTATTCACTTTTTCAGGATCGTACCACTGGGCGGTGCAAAGAATGAATGAAAAATTAAAAAGGAGGAATGAAAAAATTAATTTCCGGGTAAAGTGATTTTTATATGGCATTTGCATGAATTCGTATGATAAAGATAGAACGAATGAATGCTTAATTTATTCTTAGAGATGAATTATAACATTTTCTTTTAAGGAACATGTATGTATTTATGTATCTGGAGCGATAACTCCCATTGCGGATGCTCCTTAATATAGTCAATGATCATCGGCGTAACAACAGCAGCCTTATCCCATTCCGGTTGTAAAAATAATTTGCATGATGGCGATACCAATGCAGCATACTGTTCTGCCCATTCAAAATCAGACTTATTAAAGACCACCACTTTTAATTCATTGGCTATGGGTAAGATTTCGGGCAGCGGTGCTTTAAATTTTTTGGGAGAAAGGCAGATCCAGTTCCAGCTTCCGCTAAGAGGATGTGCACCCGAGGTTTCAATATTTGTTTCAAAACCTTTTTCCTGCAAGGCTGCAGTTAGCGCATCTAAATTATGCATCAGCGGCTCTCCGCCTGTAATTACAACAAGTTTTGCAGGCGTCTTTTCAATATTCAATATTAAATCAGCAATATTAAATTGGGGGTGTTTATCTGCATCCCAGCTTTCTTTTACATCACACCATACACAGCCTACATCACATCCGCCCAGGCGTATAAAATAAGCGGCACGTCCCTGGTGAAATCCTTCACCCTGGATGGTATAAAAATGCTCCATCACAGGAAGCTGCTGAGCGGTTAAAAGTAGATTATTGGAAGTAGACAATGTTATTTTTTTGATTTTAATTCAGCAGCTGTTAACGTATTCATCAGCAGGGCAGCAATGGTCATTAGTCCTACGCCGCCTGGCACAGGTGTAATGTAACTGCATTTGGGAGCCACATTTGCAAAATCTACATCGCCTTTAATGGCAAAGCCCGACTTTTTGGTTGCATCTGCTACCCTCGTTATTCCCACATCGATCACCACTGCATGTTCTTTTACCATATCGGCTTTTAAAAATTCAGGTATGCCCAGTGCGGCAACAATAATATCTGCCTGCAAACAGATCTCATTCAGATTTTTTGTGCGGCTATGGCAAATGGTTACTGTGCAGTTTCCGGGGTAAGTATTCCTGCTTAAAAGGATACTGATGGGTCGGCCCACAATATTGCTTCGGCCAATCACCACCGCATGTTTTCCGCTGGTATCAATTCTCTAATGTTCCAGCATCAGCAAAATTCCGTAAGGCGTTGCTGGTATAAAGGTTGGTAAGCCCTGCACCATTTTACCTATGCTCATGGGATGAAAACCATCCACATCCTTTTCCGGGTTGATCAGGCTGATTATTTTTTCTTCATCAATTTGTTTGGGTAACGGAAGCTGTACCAGTATGCCATCCACATCATCATCGTTGTTCAGCTTTTCAATGGTTGATACCAGTTCGGCTTCTGAAATATTTTCATCCAGGCGAATAAGGCTGCTCCTGAACCCCACTTCTTCACAATTTTTAACCTTGCTGGCTACATAGGTTTCACTGGCACCATTGGTACCCACCAGAACTGCCGCCAGGTGCGGTATTTTGTTGCCACTGTTTGTAAAAGCAATGGTCTTTTCTTTTACGGTATCTTTCACTGCCTGTGAAACGATCTTTCCATCTAAAATTTCCATCCTGCAAAAGTAATCAAGTATTTGCTTACAGACATTACTAAAAATTTGCATTTTATATTATTGTTTATTATCTTGGTATTCCCTAACTGCTAATCCGTAATAATATGAGAACTGTATTATTATTAGCGCTATTGATTACCCGCTTTCATGATCTACAGGCACAGTCACTGCGCTATTCACTTGCACAGCCATATACCAGCTTATCGGCATATAGTTTAAAACAAAACGACCCGCTTTCTTTTACGGGCAACCAGGCGGCGCTGGCCCGGGTTACATCAGCAGGTATTGGTGTTTTTGGAGAGCGACGTTTTATGTTAAGCGAAACCAGTGTGTATACAGCAGGCGCTTCTGTACCAACCCGGCTGGGTAATCTTGGAATTCAATTGAATTATGCAGGCTTTAAAAATTTTAGTGAAAATAAAATCGGGCTGGCCTATGCCCGAAAGTTAGGTAAGCTGCTCGACATAGGAGTACAGTTTAATTATTACGGATACAGGATCCCGGCTTACGGAAATGCATCCACCATCAATGTTGAAATTGGCGCCATGATGCATCTTACCGAAAGCCTGCATGCAGGCATACATGTTGATAACCCGGTGGCAAGGAACTTCGGTAAGGACAGTAAGGAAAAACTTGCTGCTGCTTATAAATTCTGATTGGGTTATGATGCATCCGATCATTTTTTTATCAGCAGTGAAATTATAAAAGAAGAGGATAGAGATGTTAACGTAATTGCCGGTTTTCAATACCATGTTGCCAGGCAGTTTTTTATTAAAGCAGGATTTATAAGTGAATCAACAACCGCTTATGCCGGTGCAGGTGTTGCATGGAAAAGTTTACGACTGGATATTTCATCGGCTTATCATCCCCAACTTGGGTTTTCGCCTGGTTTACTGCTGATCATGAATTTTAAAACGAAGGCCCAATGAGAAGTTTGATGATATGGGTATGTATATTTTTTGCTTACCTGGATGCTGCTGCCCAGGTTACTGAAACGGTTACACCCAATACAGAACAGCAGTTGGAAAATATCACTGCAAATAATGAGGACCAGGAAACAGAGGATGATTCTTACCTGCAGCTGCTGGTTCAGTTCATGAAGGATCCGATAGAACTTAATGAAGCTGATGCTGCAGACCTGGCACTGTTGCGCATACTTACTCCCCTCCAGGTGCAGCATTTTATTTCGTACCGTAACCTGGTAGGTAAACTGATCGATGTGTATGAATTACAGGCAGTACCGGGTTGGGATATGGGCACTATTCAGAAAATAAGGCCATACATAAGCGTTAGTAATAAAATTTCTTCCGTGTCTTCACTAAAAGCAAGATTGAAAAAAGGAGAACATTACATCTTGCTCAGGGGGTCGCAGGGGCCTGAACGGTCAAAGGGTTATCTGCTGGATTCATCAACAGCCACTAACTTTTATCCGGGTTCTCCGCAAAAGATACTGTTCAGGTATAAATACAATTTCAAAAATCTGCTTCAATATGGATTTGTTGCAGAAAAAGATGCAGGCGAACAGTTTTTTAAGGGAAAGCAAAAACAGGGATTTGATTTTTATTCTGCACATATTTTTATAAAAAATTCCGGGATAATCAGGACATTAGCTATAGGAGATTTTGTTGTAAACCTGGGCCAGGGGCTTACGCAATGGCAAAGCCTTGCATTTAAAAAAAGTGCCGATGTACTGAATATAAAAAGGGAGGGCGCCGTTTTTCGACCTTATAATTCAGCAGGCGAAATTAATTTTCACAGGGGGATTGCTGTTACACTTGCCAAAGGAAAATGGCAGTTCAGTGTTTTTGGTTCATACAGAAATATAGATGCCAATTTTGTTTCAGATACATCGCAAAACCAGGATGACTTTGTTTCATCCTTGCAAACATCGGGTTATCACCGTACCAAAAGCGAAACGGATGATAAAGCCATTCAGCAGCAACTGGCATTTGGTGGTAATTTTTCTTACCAGCTAAAAAGGCTAAGCCTGGGCATAAATGCGGTTCATTATAATTTTAAATTTCCTTTGGTAAAATCTTCAGATCCTTATAATAAATATGCACTTGCCGGCAGCCAATTCGGAAACTACAGTTTCAATTACAGTTATACTTACCGCAACATGCATTTTTTTGGAGAAGCAGCCGGTACATCTTCATTCAGTAAAGCATTTGTTCAGGGTTTACTTATCAGTGCCTCAACCCGGGTAGACCTGGCTTTGCTCTACCGTAACATGTCCGGCTCTTACCAATCGCTGTATGCATATGGCTTTACCGAGAATACAAATCCCACTAACGAAAAGGGATTATATGCAGGTATCAGCATCAGGCCAGGGTATGCATGGCGCATTGATGCCTATGCCGACTTTTATAAATTTCCATGGTTACGGTACAGGGTGGATGCTCCGTCAGCCGGTTCAGATTACCTGGTACAACTGAGTTATAAACCAAACAAACAGCTGGAGATCTATACAAGATACCATGTCGAATTAAAGTCAATCAATGTAAACCCGTCACAACTTACACTATCACCTGTTTTACAGCAACCCAAAAAGAACTGGAGAACCCAGGTTAATTATAAGATCAGCAATGCAGTTACCATCCGTAACCGAACAGAAATGGTTTGGTTTGATAAAAAAGCAATAACCGGCGAACAGGGCTTTTTAATATATTTTGATTTTATATATAAGCCGCAGCTTCGGCCGTTTTCGGGCAATATCAGGCTGCAATATTTTGATACAGAGGGATATAACAGCCGCGTTTATGCTTATGAAAATGATGTTTTTTACAGTTTTTCTATACCTGTTTTTTATGATAAAGGGTATAGATATTATGTAAATATAAACTATGATCTTAACAAAAATTTCAGTTTCTGGGTAAAGTGGTCTCAAACCTTGTATAAAGGTAAAACCCTTATTGGTACAGGGTTGGATGAGATCAGGGGGCATTCAAAAAGTGAAATAAAACTGCAGGTGATCTATAAATTTTAACAATTTTTGGGCCAAATGCAGCTATTTAAAACCCTTTCTTGTCATCAGTAAGGTTATAAGACTTAGGAAAATTAATTTAACATTATTTTGGCGTTAAGAAATTATCCTTATTTTTACACATCATTAAACTTAATTAAATGCACATGAGAAGATTTTTATCACTGTTCACAATGTTGATGCTCTGTGGGGTGTTGGCATTTGCCCAAAGCCGGGTGGTGACCGGTAAGGTTACTGATATTGACGGTAACCCAGTATCTTTTGCTTCTGTAAAAGTTAAAGGAACTAATACCGGCGTTTCGGCCGATGCTAACGGAGCTTACTCTCTTAAAGTAAACCCGGGTGCGGTTTTAGTTATTTCCGGAGCAAGCTTTAAAGAAACTGAAGTACCTGTTGGTACTCAGAATTTTTTAAGTACTGTTATGGAGAAAGGAAGCAAAAATGAATTAACAGAAGTTGTTGTAACCAGTGCTTTCGGCATTAAGCGTGCAGCAAGAAGTGCTTCTTCAAACGTTCAGAACTTAACCGGCGATCAGGTTAACACCATTCGTCAGACAAACGTTAACAACGCTTTGGCAGGTAAAGTAGCAGGTGCACAGGTTCGTAGCCAGTCAGTTGCTAAATTAGGTGCTGAATCTGTAGTTCGTTTACGTGGAGAGAATGGTTTAGGTGTTGGTGGTGGTGCTTTGTATGTTGTGGATGGTACTATCATGCCAAGTGGTGCTGATATTAATC
>JBJTMN010000495.1:0-3215 GCA_046070545.1 Ferruginibacter sp. | reverse complement strand
AGTTTTGGTATTCATGTGGCACGCATGGCGGGTATGCCACCGCAGCTCATCGATCGTGCCAACGAAATTTTAAAACAACTGGAAGACAGCCGGGAAGGGGGCGAAGGCATTAACCTGGACGAGAACATAAAAAAACTAGCTGCCCCCAAAATGCAGCTCAGTATTTTTGATGCCCATTCTGCCACTTTTGATGAGATCAGGAATTTACTGGAAGCGGTGGATATTAACCGCCTTACCCCGGTAGAAGCATTATTAAAGCTGCAGGAGATCAAAAGCAAGGTAAAATAAGCCAAATAAACTGATCATTATTGTGTAATAAATGCCGTTTTTTCATCAAACCTGTTAAAACCTTATTAACTCTTGCAGCACTAATGCTGGTAAAGAGGTCTTTGTTATAATTTTGCGGCACTTATGATGAGAAAAATACCTGTACTGTTTATTGTTTGTTTCATGCTATCCATGGCCGGTAAGGCGCAAACCTGCACTTTACCAGGCATGACCCCGGGAAATGCCATACCCGTTTGTGGCACATCGGTATTTCACCAGAGTAATGTAGATAATTGTACCGGGCCTGATGTGGCCCAGACCGGTTGTTCTGTGGGCGTTACTTCCTCCAGTTCTTACTGGTATAAGTTTACCTGTTTTCAAACGGGTACACTGGGTTTTCTCATCAGCGGTATCTCTAATACCGATGATTATGACTGGGTTTTATTTGATATTACCGGCCATAACCCCAATGATGTATTTAACAACTCATCTTTAGCCATTTCTATCAATATTTATGGGGCAGGCGGTGGCACTGATCCTTTCCCGGAATCGCCCACAGGCTGCAAACCCGGTGCTACCGGCAATGTGCATTGCGAGGGACATGCCAGTGGTAATACACCGTTTAATGCCATGCCTACGATTGTTGTTGGGCATAATTACCTGCTGATGGTTACCAACTGGACAAGAAGTACCACCGGCTATGATCTTTCCTTCACCGGCGGCACAGCCAGCATCACCGATCCCAAAGAACCACATATGGAAAGTGCCCGGGCCATCTGCGACGGGGTGAGTGCCAGCATTAAGATGAACAAAAGAATGAAGTGTAATAGTCTTACCGGCAGCGGTAGTGAGTTTACCATTACACCGGCAATAGCCAATGTGATCTCAGCATCCGGGTATGGCTGTAACCCTGCTTTTGATATGGATTCGGTGCTCATCACTTTTGATGCACCACTGCCGCCGGGCAACTATACCATCAATATTAAGAACGGAACAGACGGTACCACGATACTGGATAACTGCGACAGGCAGATACCCCCGGGCGAAAGTATTCCCATGGTGGTATATCCTTTGATACCCACACCCATGGACAGCATTACCCCGCCCGGCTGTAAACCGGACGAGATTCAGCTGGTGTTCAGGAAAAATATCAGGTGCAGCAGTATTGCCGCCAATGGGAGCGATTTTGAAGTGATCATCATTTCGGGTACCGAACCCGTAAATGTGGTAGGCGCTTCGGGCAACTGCGATGCCAATGGATTAAGCCCCATCATTAAAGTAAAACTGGCAACCAATCTATCGGCTCCTATACGCACCAAGGGCACTTACCTGATAAGACTGAAAACAGGTGATGATGGCAATACCATCATTGATGAATGCGGACAGGAAACTCCTGCAGGTGCTACCCTTATCTTTAATACCAAAGACACGGTAAATGCCAATTTTACCTACAATATCAAATACGGCTGCGACCGGGATACCATCAATTATTTTCATGATGGCGCCAATGAAGTGAACCTGTGGAAATGGAATTTTGACCGCACCCGCAGCAGCGCCCTGCAAAACCCAACGGTATTGTATGGCTCCTTCGGACTTAAAAAAACATATTTAATTGTATCCAATGGTATTTGCCGCGATACCAGCGACACGGTACAGATATTCCTGGATAATGAGCTGAAAGCCGCTTTTGAAGCAACAGCTGTGATATGCCCCAACGAACAGGCAACTTTCTTAAATAAAAGTACCGGCAATATAGTAAGTTATAACTGGGATTTTGCAAATGGCAGCACCAGCAACCTGCCCAACCCTGCATCACAGTCGTATTTTGTGCCCACGGTTACCCGGGAATTGTATCCCAGGCTGATCGTGAAAAATAATATCGGGTGTTTTGATACGGCCATACAAAAGATCATTGTACCCAACAGCTGCTATATTGCCGTGCCCAATGCCTTTACGCCCAATGGCGACGGGCTCAACGACCAGCTATACCCGCTGAATGCCTATAAGGCCAGGGACCTCCTGTTCCGGGTGTATAACCGGGTAGGACAAATGGTTTTTGAAACCACCGACTGGACAAAAAGATGGGATGGTAAATTCAAGGGCCAGCCCGCTGACCTGGGAACCTATGTGTGGATACTTACTTACACTAATATAGATACCAATAAAAGGATACAGCAGAAGGGGACGAGTATATTGTTGCATTGATTCATTAGGATAAATATTTGCATGAAAGTGCTGAGGGCCCAAACTTATGGAGTTCCAGAATCAACTATTTAACGAATTAACAGATTAACATTTCTACCTTCCCAACATCTTCCTCTCTTCCCTTTCCTCCCGCAGCATCGCGCCAAAATCCATTTTGCGTACCATGGTCTTTATTACCAGGGCAATGCGTTTTGTTTTGGTCGGTTCTGTCTTTGCACTTTCGATCCATTTGGTAAAATAATTGCGATGGCTTTGCGGCAGGCTGTTAAAATATTTCAATGCTTCTGGTTCATCCTGCATACATTCTATCAGTTCGGTTGGCGGCAGGATGGGGGACTGGTCCGGTTCCAGTTGCACTTGTACCGAGGCGCCTTTTCTTTTGCCGATGCCCTTGCGTATGGCAGCGTTGATGGGTATGATGAAATCGCCCTTGCCCATGGGGATGAGCGCTGTTTTTTCTATTTTAAATTCATCCAGTTTACCCTTTACCCGGTACGACTTTTTTACTCCGGGGTTAAGTTTGCCCGCAATAGCAGCCGGCACGGTAATATAGTTCCAGCCCGTCTTTTCGCCCTGTTCGGCAAATTTTAATATGGTAGCAGTAAAGGATAGCATGGGTACAAGATAAAAAATAATCGGTAATAGCTGTGAATGTCGCAATTGTTTTTGATTTTCTACATTCTCTTTTGTCAAAAGTTTCATAGGTTAAAGTACAAGAAGAAAGTGTAAAAGCAAAAAATAAA
>JBJTMN010000494.1:0-4068 GCA_046070545.1 Ferruginibacter sp. | reverse complement strand
GATAGCCCCGAAATGCAGGAAGTATTCCAGGCACAAAAAACGGAGGCAAATACCGAATTCTTTAAATTCATTTCACGCAATTATGCAAGCTGGGTAAATCCTAAAAGTGCCGATGCGCCCATTATGAGCCATAACCTGATGAAGTTTAAAGTGCTGCCACATCTTGAAAAAGGCATTCCGTTATTTTTTGTACTCATCGATAACCTGCGTTTTGATCAGTGGAAAACGATACAGCCGATTTTTGCAGAAAGCTTCCGCATACATGAAGAAGAAACTTTTTATGCTATTTTACCTACAGCTACACAGTATGCCCGTAATGCCATTTTTGCAGCTATGATGCCGGTTGATATTGAAAAGAAATTTCCTGTACAATGGAAAAATGATGATGAGGACGGAGGTAAGAATATGTTTGAAGAGGATTTTTTTAAAGCCATGCTTAAAAGCCAGGGGAAAGGCGATTTAAAATATTCCTACACCAAAGTAACCAACAACAACGACGGGCAAAAGCTTGTTGATAATATCCACAATATGATGGATAATGATATCAATGTGATCGTTTACAATTTTGTAGATATGTTGAGCCATGCCCGAACCGAGATGGAAGTATTGAAAGAACTTGCCGGTGATGAAACCAGTTACCGAAGTATTACTGAAAGCTGGTTCATGCATTCTCCGTTGCACCAGGCGCTCAAAAAAATTGCTGATAAAAAATTGACCATGATCGTGGCAACTGATCACGGTAGTGTACGGGTGAACACGCCGGCTAAAGTGATTGGAGATAAACAAACCACATCAAACCTGCGCTACAAACATGGCCGTAATTTAAATTATGAACCAAAGGATGTACTGGCTTTCAGGGACCCCCGCGAAGCTGGTTTACCTGTACCTAATGTAAATTCATCTTTCATTTTTGCAAAAGGAGATCTGTATTTATGTTATCCGAATAATTACAACCATTTTGCCAACTATTACCGTAATACCTTTCAGCATGGAGGCATAAGCCTGGAAGAGATGATAGTGCCGGTGATCAGGATGACGAACAAATAATTACAACCCCCTCTGCCCTCAGAAAGATGAACCTGGCAGTTTGAGTTTTACTCCTCATACCAGATTTAAAACGGAATATGGTTTAAGTTATCAACGATTGTTGAAAATTTAATTTTTTAGTGTAGCTGTATTGATTGAAGTTGCATTCAAATAAAAGTGTTAAAAGCCATTTGGGCTGAGGTACTATGAAATACACACAGCATAATTTAGATAAGATTGAGAAAGTAGCGGAAGAATGTGGTTATGTTATCCGTTACGAACGGGGTACTTTTCAAAGCGGTTACTGCATTCTGCAGGAAAGGAAAGTGATCGTCATCAACAAGTTTTTTCAAACAGAAGGAAGGATGAACGCCCTTATTGACCTGATGCCTCAACTGGATATTAATTTTGATGCCCTTACACATGAGAGCCAGAAAGTGTATGACGAAGTGATGAGTGTAGGAACAAATAAATAAGAAATCTAAAATAAGGAATGAGAAATAAGGAAGTTTGTGAACTTCTTTGCCTTTCTCATTCCTTATTTCTTATTTTACATTCCTTATTACTTATTTAAATGCAAACCCCTCCTTTAAAAATAACATTTCTTGGCACAGGTACCAGCAGCGGCGTTCCTATGATCGGCTGCAGCTGCGAAGTGTGCTTATCAACCGATACAAAGGATAAACGCCTGCGCTCCAGTATCCTGGTAGAAAGCGCAGCAACTTCTATTGTTATAGATACCACACCCGATTTCAGGTACCAGATGCTGAGGGCTGAAGTAAAGAAACTGGATGCTGTTTTATTTACACATCCTCATAAGGATCATATTGCCGGACTGGATGATGTAAGGGCTTATAATTATTTTCAGCAAAAACCTATGGAGTTGTATGCAAACTCATTGACCGAAGAAGCTATCAAGCGTGAATTTGCCTATGCATTTTCTGATAAAAAATATCCCGGCATACCCAATCTTAATTTAAATACCATTGATGAAAAACCTTTCATGGTGGGCGATATTCCGGTAATCCCTGTTTTAGTCTGGCATTTAAAAATGCCGGTGCTGGGTTTCAGGTTTGGTAAGTTTACTTACATCACTGATGCCAACAGGATAGATGATGAGGAAAAAGAAAAGATAATAGGAAGCGATGTGCTGGTGTTAAATGCACTCCGTAAGGAAAGCCACATTTCACACTTTACTTTAGATGAAGCCATTGCCATGACCCGGGAACTAGGAGTTTCCACAGGCTACTTTACCCATATCAGCCACCAGTTGGGGAGGCATGAAATGATCAATGCAACATTACCGGACGGAATTAAACTGGCACACGACTCTCTGATAATTTATTCGAATAATCCAAATTTTTAGAGGAAGAAAAACCTCCCATTTTTTAAGAAAAATCCCATTTTTTTTGGAGGAAAATCCCATAGGATTTTATTTACCGGTTTATACCTTGGTGGTTGATGAAGTATCGTAAACAACAGCTGCCAGCATACTTTTTCTTTACCCGTAAAGAAAGGGTAGCTATTGTAAGCGTTATTATTTTAATGATACTGTATTCCTGCATGCCCTTTATCATTGCTCTTTTCAGTAAACCAGTATCCGTTGATCATCAGGCATTTGAAAAGGAGATAGCAAAGCTTTTAAATAAAGAACAAGACAGCTCCGGGGAATTTGCATCCCGCAAGTACCCAAACGATCCTCATTTGTATCAATTCCCTGAAAAAAATTACTATAGCTATGAATCAAAGGGACGGTTGTTTTATTTCGATCCCAACAGTATATCTGTAGACGACTGGAAGCGGTTGGGAGTAAGGGAGAGAACGGCCAATACCATACAGAATTATATTTCAAAAGGTGGCCGGTTTTATAAGCCGGAAGACTTAGGTAAAATATGGGGCCTGCATGAAGATGAAGTAAAAAGGCTGCAGCCTTATGTAAGAATAGCAGCAAAACCAGCCCAGGAAACTAATAAATATCCTGACCAGGGGAAAAGTGAAAATTACAGAAAATCTTACTACATCATTACACCCTGTGATGTAAACTACAGCGATACGGCTGCCTTTATTGCCTTGCCTGGCATTGGCAGTAAACTGGCAGCACGTATCGTTGCTTTCAGGGATAAACTGGGGGGCTTTTACAAAATAGATCAGCTTTCAGAAACCTATGGGCTGCCCGATTCTACCTTTCAGAAAATAAAAAGCAGGCTGGTACTCGGTAACAACAACGTAAAAAAACTCAATGTCAATACTGCCACGGTTGATGAACTGAAAGCACACCCTTACCTGCGCTATAATATTGCCAATGCCATTGTGCAATACCGGACACAGCATGGCAGTTTTTCATCAGTAGTCGAAATAAAAAAAATTATGCTGATAACTGATGAGATTTACGATAAAGCTGCGCCCTATCTTTCGGTTAAATAATTAATACTAACGTTTGTTAGTATTTAAAATGTCTTAAATTGCATCTTTAACGATCGCTATTTATGAACTTTACAACATCTGAATTAACCGGTCAGGTTGCACAAACTGCCCGTGAATTTGCCTTACAACATATTAAACCACACCTGATGGAGTGGGACGAAAGCCAGGAATTTCCGGTACACATTTTTAAAGAGATGGGCAAACTGGGTTTAATGGGTGTGCTGGTGCCCGAAGCGTATGGCGGCAGCGGCCTGGGTTATTACGAATACAATACCATCATCCAGGAAATTGCAAAAGTTTGTGGCTCCATCGGTTTATCACTGGCAGCACACAACTCACTTTGCACCGGCCATATTTTAACCTTTGGTAACGAAGAACAAAAGAAAAAATATTTGCCCAAACTGGCTACAGCCGAGTTTATTGGCGCCTGGGGATTAACAGAAGCCAATACCGGCAGCGATGCCGGTAATATGAAAACCACGGCTGTAAAAGATGGTAACGAATGGATCATTAATGGAACCAAAAGCTGGATTACGCATGGTAAAAGCGGTGATGTGGCTGTAGTAATTTGTAGAACCGGCGAACCACGTGCAAAAGATAATTCTACCGCATTTATTG
>JBJTMN010000493.1:0-2836 GCA_046070545.1 Ferruginibacter sp. | reverse complement strand
AGAGGAAGAGGAGGAATAGACTTTGATCCCTGCAAAGTTGGGAAAACCCCGTGCGGGGGGTGGAACTGGTTTGAAAAAATATGCTGATGCCAAAGGTATTATTAGTGGCAAATGGCATTTGCTTACCGGCAACGAAGACCAGATATATGCCATGGCAAAAAAACAATATTATGCCGGTGATACCATTGGCTATTACCAGACAGGCAACGAATTTTTACACACCGAAAATTTTATACTGGTGGATAAACACCGCAGGATAAGAGGTGTTTACAACGGTACCCTGGCACTGGAAATGGAAAGGCTGATGGATGATATTACAACGTTGAAGAAGGAAAATTAACATCATCTAACCCCAAGAGATTTAGCCTGCGGCGCCTTTTATTGGAACGCTGATCTTTATGATGATCATGTTTTGATTTTTCTGCAAAAAATTTTTCTATCATAAAGATCTGCATCTTTATCTGGCAATCTCGATCTTCACCTTTTTATTCTTGATCTTTTCATTTTTGATCAGGTTCAGTACATGCCCCACTTTTACTTTACGCACAGCTACAAAACTAAAGAAGTCCTTCACTTCAATGATTCCAATATCTTCTTTCTTTAATTCCCCTTTTTTAGAAAGAAATCCAACAATATCTATCTTGTTCACTTTGTCTTTTTTACCGGCAGCAATAAAAAGCGTACTCCAGACAGGTTTCTCCGGTATCGGATGATCCTGGGTAATTTCCACTTCAGCAACATCACCGATATAAGCTGGCATTTTCTCTTCTTCGGATAAGATGAGGATAGCGGTACCACTTGCATCCATACGGGCTGTACGGCCGTTCCGGTGTGTAAAGGAAGCTTCCGTATCGGGCAAATGATAATGAACAATGTACCGGATATTGGGTATATCCAGTCCGCGGGAAGCAAGGTCAGTTGTAACTAAAATATTGCTGCTTCCGTTGCGGAATTTGCACAGCGCTGCATCTCTTTCCTGCTGCTCCATACCACCATGGTAAAAAACATTCAGTATCCCTTTTTCCGTAAGCAGGTTACTTGTTCGTTCAACTGCGGTTCGATGATTACAGAATACCACAGTAGAGCGGTTACCCAGGTAACAGATCAGTTTAAAAAGTGTATCGATCTTATCTTTCTCCGGGCTATACATGACTTTCACTTCCAGCATGGTATCGGGCTGTTCTCCTTCGGGCAAAAAATCAAGCCTAACCGGGTCTTTTAAGTCAATGAAATCAGGAACAGGTACCGCATAGGTTGCCGAAGTAAGTATTCGTTTCTTTACATTTTTTAGTGACCCGATAATAAAAGACATTTCTTCTGTAAAGCCCAGTTCCAGTGATTTATCAAATTCATCCAACACAAGCGTTTTAATATGATCAGGTTCAAAATTATTGCGCCGGATATGATCGGCAAGCCTACCTGCTGTACCAATGATGAGGGCAGGAGCTTCCTTTAAATTATTTTCCTCCGTTTCCCGCTTATGACCACCATAACAAAGCGTTACCTTAAAACCGGTCTGCATTTTACGAAACACATCATCTATCTGTATAGCCAGTTCACGGCTGGGTACAATGATCAGGGCCTGAACATGATTGATCTCAGGATCCAGGGTTTCCAGCAATGGGAGTAAAAAAGCCAGTGTTTTTCCGGAACCGGTGGCAGATAACAGCACCACATTATCGTTTTTTGCATTGGCTTCCAGAGAAGCCTGCTGGATCTCGTTAAGTTTTTCAAAACCAAGACTGTTCAGAATAAGCGGTATATTAATTTGTTGCATAACTGCAAAAATACACTTAGTTGGGTGGATGGGCTAATCTTAGATAGATCTATGCCTTTAACAGTCACATATAATATGCAGATCATTCACCAATCGGGTAATAGTAACCAGACACGCTGAATTTTTCCTCTTTACCGGATATATTAAATAAAATATGCCGATACCCAATAAAAAATAACAAATAGCGTTATTAGCTTATAAAGTAATCCCTTGAACCCAAACCTATGAAAGCTTTTATACAAATAATGGTAGTCTTATGCTGCCCCATGATGGCGTTCTGCCAGGATATTACCGGCCTTTGGAAAGGAACCATGTACAACGATTCAACCAAACAATCACTTGATTATGAAATTGTTGTAACAAAAGTAAAAGGTAAACTGACTGGTTTTTCCCGTACCTCTTATAACCTGAATAATCAGAATTATTTCAGCATCAAAAAAATAGATGTACGTATAGCCAGGGATGGTAAGATCGTTTTCCAGGATGCCAAAATGGTGGTAAATAATTACCCCGACCAGCAAAATAAGAATATCATTCAACTGAATGTACTCAACCTGGCCAAGAGTGGTGAGGAAAGTATTATGGATGGGATCTTTGTTACCAACCGTTCAAAAGCCTACCAGTCATTTACCGGCCGTATGAGTATAAAAAAGGTAAACCCGCTGCTGGCTCAAAGTGATCTGTGGAAATACCTTCAAAACAGTCCGGGAGAAACGGATATGACAGCAGTTAAATAAAATGTAGATTGTAAATTCACCTGATATAACCGGCTTTTCAGCTGGTTTTTTGTACCCGGAACTATCCATAAGTATAGTATAAAAAAGCCATGGTTCGGGATCAAAATTTCCGAACCATGGTAGTAAACAAACACACCATATTAAGATTTGGTAACTGTAAAATTCAAATTAGCCGACGGCGTTGTTGCGTTGGTGGCAATGCCGCTTTCAAGCTTGGTGTTATTGGTGGTAAGTGTAGCCTGCCCTATATAACTACCTGAAACACTTGCAAGCGCAAAAAACAGCCTTACGGTAGTGGAATTGGGCGTCAGGTTCCAGGTAC